>JAADIV010000038.1 GCA_013151175.1 Deltaproteobacteria bacterium
CACCAAAATTGATGCTTCCCCATAATGCAAGAACTCACCAGGTAAGCGAGCCTGCGAGACTCCAGTGCCTTAGGTTCGTTCATTTCTGCCTTCGAGTCTGTACTCCCTGTACGTGAGAAGGATGAGGGAACGGGCGGGTTTGAAACCCGCCCCTACACCTGTACTCCCGGACGAAGATGAGGTGCGGGTTAACTCTTACAGATTAGTTATGGCGTGCCCCGCCAAATCGCGGCGGTGGGCGGCCCGTTGGGCAATGACAATGGCCTTAAAAATGGCAATAGCCTCATCCAACACATCATTAACAATGAGATAATCATACTCCGCCGCCTGGCTCATCTCCATGGCCGCGTTATGCAGCCGGGTTTTCAGGCTTGCCGGAGTCTCCGTATTGCGGCCCGTTAAACGACGTTCCAACTCCGCCATGGACGGCGGGGCGATAAAGATGAAAATAGCCGCTGGATTGGCGAGTTTTTTTAACTGCATAGCGCCTTGCACATCAATATCAAGAATAATATCCTGCCCTCCGGCTAATTGCCCGTCCACCGCCTGCCGACTAGTGCCATAGAAATTATCATGCACCCTGGCCCACTCCAGAAAACCACCTGCCTCCCTGATTCCAGCAAATTCTGCCGTACTGACAAAATGATAATCCCTGCCGTTTATCTCACTAGCCCTGGGCGCTCTGGTAGTGTGAGAAACAGAAAAGGCCAGATTGGCAAGATCCCGCAGGACAGGCCGCAGGATGGTGGTCTTGCCGGTGCCGGACGGGGCCGAGATGACTAGCAGATTACCCCCGGTCATCCGTTCTGCTCCGTCTGCGCCAGAACCGGCTGGAAACGCTGCGTCAGGGTTTCCGTCTGAATTGATGACAGGACTGTGTGGCCGGAGTCCATCACGATAATGGCCCTGGTGCGGCGGCCCTCGGTAACATCGATTAATTTATGCCGGTTTTTGGCATCGTCTTTCAGCTTTTTCATGGGGGCTGATTTGGGATTCACCACGGCGATTACTCTGGAGGCAACTACAGAGTTGCCAAATCCCACATTGATTAGTTTCTGATTCATCTCTTACTCCAAATTTTGGATCTGTTCCCGTAACTTCTCGGCCTCATTCTTCAATTCAACTGTTTTGTGAATGGTAGTTGTATCATTAATTTTTGCGGCCATGGTGTTGATTTCCCGTAAAAATTCCTGCAGAATAAAATCAAGACGGCGGCCCACCGGCTTTGATTCCTCCATAAAATTGCGGAACTGCCTGATATGACTATGCAACCGCACTAGCTCTTCAGTAATATCCGATTTATCAGCCAGAATGGCCACCTCCTGGGCCAGACGGGCCGGATCCAACTCAATGCCGGCCAACAAATTAACCAGCCTCTTTTTGAGCGTTGTTTCCCGTTGCACGAGCAGACGTGGAATTTCCCCCTCGATGCCGCCAACAACAGCCTCAAATTCCGCCAGACGGGCCAAAAGATCAACCTTCAAGGCCCGCCCCTCATCCTGCCGCATAGCGAGGCAGCTATCCAGGGCGTCCCGCAGAGCGGCATTAATTTCGGCCCATATCTCATCCAGGTCTTCCACCCCTTCCGCCGGGGTAATAATCCCAGGATATTCGGCTATGAGACGCAGGCCCGGTGATTCCGGCAAACCCAAATCCTGCTGAATCGCGGCCAGAGCCTGCCGGTATTCGCGGGCCAGAGACAGATTGGCGTTGAATTCAACAGTTTGTGATACCCCGGCTATCTGGTTAATCGTAACCTCAATATGGCCTCTGGCGCAGACCGCCGCCACCGCCTTTTTAATTTTCTCCTCCAGAACAGCGTATTTACGCGGCATCTTGATCTTTATATCACAAAAACGGTGATTAACTGAACGAATTTCCACCGCCCATTTATGTTTACTGCCGCCGGACTCTCCGCGGCCAAAGGCCGTCATGCTGACTGGAGTCATTTAATTGCCTCCAGAAGTTCAGCCTGGCTAGCGGTGGCGGTGCCAACCTTGCCGACAACGATGCCGGCGGCGTAATTGGCCAGGGCGGCCGCATCGGCGTAGGATAGACGCGCCGCCAATCCCAAGGCCAGGGCGGCAATAACCGTATCGCCCGCCCCGGTAACATCAAAAACCTCACGGGCCACGGTAGGAATAATAATGGTATTGCCGTCCTTTTCCACCAGGCCCATACCCGCCTCACCCCTGGTAATCAAAACGGCCTCACTGCCAAGCTCCGCCAACAGTTTTGCCCCGGCGGCCCGCAGCGAGTCTGCGTCGATAATTTTTATGCCGGTGAGCTGCTCCGCTTCATAATGGTTGGGGGTGATAATGGCGGCGCCCTTAAAACGGGCCGGATCATTGGGCTTTGGATCAATAATCAGGGGAATATCGGGATAATCGGCTAGACAGGCACGCAGATGCTCCATCACATCCGGGGTAATAATTCCCTTATTATAATCAGAAACGATTACCGCGTTATAACCGGCGATATTGTCCTTAATAAATTTTTTAATACCTGCCAGTTCACGGCCGGTAACCGGAGCGCTGTCCTCACGATCAAAGCGCACCACCTGCTGTCCCTGGGCGATGATTCTTGTTTTAATCGTTGTCGGCCGTTGGCCGGTTTGGAGTACACCATGGGAATTGGCCTGTAAAGTGGTGAGCAGGGCGAGCAGGCGGCGGCCCATATCATCTTTGCCCACCAGTCCGCAAATAGCGGCCTGCGCCCCCAGAGCGTAGATATTGTTGACAACATTAGCAGAACCGCCCAACAGTAAATTGTCATGGGTAACATTGACCACCGGCACCGGTGCTTCCGGTGATATGCGAGAGACGGACCCCCAGATGAAATGGTCGATAATCAGATCGCCCAACACCAGAATACGGATGTCCTTGAAAGCCCGCATAGCCCGGCGAAGTAATTTTTTATGTGCTGATAACAAGGCTTCTCCTTTAACTGGTTTTGACCAGATTTATAAACTTTTTTACTTTTGCGATGAGTTGGGCGCAGCCCTCCTCGGTATTGGCCTGACGGCTGTCCGTCGTGATGATTTTCATCTTATCCGCCGCCGGTGACCAGTGTTCTATAAACCGCCGCGATGGGGCGCCGGCAAAGATAATCACCGCCGGAGCGCCGGTGGCGGCGGCCAGGTGCTGGCCGCATGAATCGTAGCCGATAAAACAGTCCGCCGCGCCGATTAGACAGCCCAGGGCCTCTAGAGAACCTCTAAAAGAAACCAGGCCATGATTGAACTTGATACGGGCCAGGGGAATTTGCTCCTCCCCGAGAGAGGCTGTCTGGATTCCATGTTGCCGGGCCCGCTCAAACAGGTACCGCATCTCCCGCATTTCCTCTTCGCCCCGGCCGCTGTCCAGAATAAGCATGGTATGCGGTTCCCTGGCCAATTTAAACAGCAGGCGCTCCTCGAAAGAACCGGAGATCCTTTTGCGACAATCATTGCCGACCCCCAGATTAACCGCTATAACAAAAACGCCGCGAGCCCTTAATTGTTGACAAAAGGCATTATAGCCGTGTCCTTCACTATGGAGGATGAGATACGGCGTTTCCTCTTCCGTCTCCCCTAAAATGATATTAAGCCAGTTATTGGTTAAAACCGATAAATTAGCATGGCTACCCGCCCTAGACTGCCAAACCCTGGAGGGGAAATAACAGGTGGAAGAGTCGGCGGCCAGAGGCAAAAGTCCCAGTTGAGTCATTCTGGTGTCCGGATCAAAAAGCAGGATGCTGCCCGCCGCATCGCCCTGAATCTCCCGCCGCACCATCTCATAAAGCGACAGCCATGATGTTACCTTGTCAACCAGCTGCCCGTCATTTTTATAAACAAAGGGCAGAGACCGCAGATCCAATTCCGGGAACATCGCCGCCAAGTGACCGGGGCCGATGAGAATAAGCTCGGCCCACGGCAATGATTTGGCCAAACGATGCACCATAACACTGGTTATGGCAATATCGGCACCGGCGGTTACCCTGGAGAGGATAATTACCTTTTTTATGCGTCGGCGTCCCGCCGCCAACGGACGCGGCTCAA
>JAADIV010000123.1 GCA_013151175.1 Deltaproteobacteria bacterium
TCAAATTTATCTCGTACACTCAAAACATTAGAGAAATATGGCATAGTAGAATTACGCAAAATAAAGGGCAAGATAATGCCAAAGGTAAAAGCAACAGATTTCAGGGTTGAATTTGGCCTTAACTATAGCTCACCAGTACCACGCTGAAGCAATGGGATCGGGAGATATTGTCTTACAAAATCAATTGATTTTACGGTGGGAATAAAATTAAAGCAAGACGATTCTCCCATCGAAATATGGATTTCTAACAAATCAATTAACCTGACCCGCAACTCGTCGGCGAATTTTCATGTAGATTCAACTACATAGCCGTTAATAACGTTAATCGGTAGCTGGCAGGCGGGCAGGTTATCTCAAACGTTAGGTGCTAAAAATGGAAAAGTTCAAGTGAAACTAATCACCGATAACCATTATCATATTTGGACCGATGCCCTTCACGCTCGCCAACTTTCGATACAAACAACAAATAGGTGGAATCGTGGTACCTACATACGGTGGACGATTCTTACTGCATGGACAGCACTCGAAATTGCATGCCAGGAAGCCCTCAGTTTCCGACGAAAGCTCGACGATGTAATTCTTCAAAAAGGATATTCAAAAATTGATTGGGGCAGTGGACTTTGGCAACGGGTGAGTCAAATTCAAGAATTAAGAAAAAATATTGCTCATCGTTTTGTCTCCGAAAATGATCTATTCCCAAATACACAAGTAGCAGAAGAAACAATCATCATTATCCGCAAAGCTATTACAGACATTTTTTTACGCTGTAACAAACCTGCGCCATCATGGACCAACGATGACTTCGATGACGGTTGGACAACCGGTGTAATGTCTGTACATACTACTGGATATAATAGTACCTACGAAAACCGACAAGATTCAATCAAGATAACCTATGTTTACAAAGAAAAAGAAATTACATGGGCAATTTTAGAACCTGGAACTGACCCACAGCCAAATGTAGAAAAATTAATAGAAAACATACGCAAACCCATTAGTACAATTCGCGTTTATAAGAATGGGGAGAAGATAGATGAGCTTCATTATTCAACCGATAAAATAAGAGGCACCTAATCGGGTAGCCGGGGTTGAGGGTATAAAATATTTTGTGTAAACGGCATATCGGTCATATTGAGAGAAAAAAGGGGGCAAATCTCATCTTGGAAGTTCCAGGGACACCATACTTAATTATTGACTTCTGCTGAATTTAGCATATAGCCTATACCGTATGGCATGTATAGCAAGAGTTGTAGTTCCAGGCATCCCTCATCACATAACCCCGCGTGGTAATCGTCGGTTGGAAACATTTTTCTCCGAAGCTGACTATCGTGAGTATTCGGCGTTATGCCAGTCATCTTCCCGTTGGGGAATCCGCAAAATAAAATAATACAGGATCAGAGAAACCAGATAAGTAAGGCCGGCCGACCAGATAACATCAGAGAGGAAATGCGCCCCGGCCGTGAATCTGGCAATACCCATAACCCCGCCCAGGCCCAAACCACCCAGGAGGGCAGGCACTGCTAAACGCCTTTTGCGCCGCCAGATGAACCAGAAGACCAGATAATCAAAGGCGACGGCGGCATGACCGCTAGGAAATGACCGGCCTGGGCCATCCCCCTTTAAAAGGGGCGGCCGGTAAGCCAGGCAGCCGCCGAACTCCTTAACCTCACGAGGCCGTGGCCGTCCCCAATGGTCTTTAAATACCCCGTTAACCAATAAGCCTGGCCCTATCATCAGACTAAGGAGAATAAAGGCAGCATAGAGCCTGAAGAGCCGCCATTTAGGCCGCAGAAAGCCCAGTAGCAAGAGTACCAGGGCAATGCCCGCTAGCAAAAAGGTAAGAGCGGCATCGGCTTTATTCAATAGTTTCCAGGGCTGTAGTTCCCCATACGGCCAGGAGCGACCAACGCCCAATGGCCGATAAAACCAACGGGCCAGACCGAGGTCAACTGGATATAACAGACACAGCCCGGTGGCAACAGTTAAAATCAGCAGCACAATAACCACCTCCGGCAGCCAATAGCGCCGGTATTTTGCCACCAGTGGTAATTGTTGCCCGGCCTTTCCTACCCGCAAGTCACTCATTGCGGCCATTCCAGTAAATTCCGACCGAGATAAACCGTATAATCACGACTGGCCGCAGGGCCCATTGGTATCCGCAGTTCCTTCAACAGCTCCAGGTGTTGAAAGACACGCCGTAAGCCGCTATTGATACCTTTGCCCTTTTCCACCACCAACAGGGCATTACCGCCGCTTGTGGGGCCGGGCCACAGGTCATATTGTGAGGAGACCGTATGCCGGCGGTTATTCCATAGATAGACTTGCGGCTGCCCCTTAACGTAAAAGGCCAGTTCACTGGCGGTCTGACGACTGACAGCCACGATAATATTCTTATTGCCTGGCTGTTCCTGAAGAATGGCGCTAACCTCAATCCCCAACTCATGCCAGCCTTTCAGCCGGTGAAATGGGTCTTTGGGGCCGCCGCCCAAAGCAGTATAGCCCACATAGAAGGTCAAAAAATAAACCAACAGGCTCAAAAAAATGGCGCTGTAAACGGCCCAGGGGAAGAGCCGCCGCCAAGACGCCAAAGTTTTACGCAGAAGCGGCCGGTCTGTCACCCAGGCCGCCGTCAAAACAAAGGCGGTGCAGTAAAAAACAGCCGGCCAGTTGGCATTTATCCTCTGGCGCAGGGACATAAGCGTAAAAATTACCAAAGGCAAAGCGCTGAACAGCAGCAAGAACTTCACTTCCCCTGCCAATGCCCTGAAACGCCGCGCCATAGCCACCGCCAGGGCAATGAATATAATCCAGGTCAGCGGAGCAATCAGAAGCAGTTGACTGCCAATGAAATCAGGCAGGGTCGTCAGTAAACGCCAGAAGGTATGATTACCCTCAAAATGATGGGCGGTGTGGTGCATGGTAATCCAGCCGTGCTGGCTGTTCCACCAAAGATCGGGAAACAAAAAAATAAGCGGAACAATAAGCAGCAGATAAGGCCAGGGGCGGCGCAGGTGGTGACATTTATCGGGATTTAAGGCCAGATAAAGCAGGGTGATTAACGGGAAGAAGAGCATCATCTGTTTGGCCAAAAGGCCGATGCCACAAGCAAGAATAGTCAGAAATATCCAGAGCGGCCTGCCGTCATCCTCAAGCCCCCGCCAAAGAAAATATAGAGCCAGCGCCCAACAACAAACCAGGGGCGCATCAATGGTCATAATCAAATTAATGCCGGCGCTGCCCGGAGCCAGCACCGCCAGGGTAACGCTCCAAAAAGCCGTGCGGGCATCAAACATCCGGCAGGCCAGACCATAAAGGGCAATAAGGGTAAGGGAACCGCAAAGTACCGCCGGCAAACGCACCGAGAAGGGCGTAGCTCCCAGCATGGCGGAGGACAAGGCATTAATCCAGGCAATCATAGGCGGTTTGCTGTAATACCCCCAGGCAAGATGCCGGCCCCAATCCCAGTAATAGGCCTCATCAGGCACCAGATCCAGGGGGGTAATAAAAAGATACGCCAACCGCCAAACGGTTACCGCGGTCAAAAGCCACCAGAACCACCGCTGCCATTTTATCTCTGTAACATCATCCTTCATCATTTATCCTTACGGGCAGGTTTGAAACCTGCCCCTACACTATTCGAAACATGACCTCTGTCACCTATCACTAACGGCAAAGCCGCCGGACATGAAGTAATTTTACAGGGCAGCTCCCCCGCCGTATCACCATCCAATTGCATGGCCGCTTCTCCACTAACTTCAATACTTGCGGCCGCAAAAATTTTAACATCGGACTCCAAGCCGCCCCGCAGGAGACCGCGTATAGCGAAACGGAACCACCCGAAGGGACTGCGGCGCGGCAGGGCAATAACCTGCAGAGTCGGGCTGAATAATGAGGCCTGCGGGGCAAGAACAAAACCGCCGCCGTACATGCGGCCATTGCAGACAATCACCCCGCCCAGACCAGACATCCGCCAATCAGCGGATGTCAGAGCCACAGCCGCCGGTGGATGAAAAAAAACCCGCAGGGCGCTGAGCAGATAGGCACCCTTCCCCAACCAACGTTTGGCCCTTAAATTGACCCCCCGCACTACCTCGGCGTCAAGACCCGCCCCAGCCATGAGCAAAAAATAACGCCCCCCGGCCCGGCCCAGGGTAACCTGTCGAACCCCGCCCCGCACGGCATTTTCACATTGCCCAACCAGATCCGTTGGCAGTCCGGTTTCCAGAGCCAGGATATTGGCGGTACCAAGCGGAATCACAGCCAGGGGCACGGGCCGCGGCATCATGCCGTTAATTACCTCATTCACCGTTCCATCACCGCCTGCCGCTACCAAACGGTCAAACCCCCGGCAATCACGAGCCAGAACCTCGGCATGACCGGCGTATTCAGTCAGAGCAACATCAACTTTTGCGCCCAGGCTGGTCAGCAGCCGTTCAATCTCCCGGATCTTGCCGGCAGCATGACGGCCGGCAACCGGATTAGCAATCAATTTAATTTTCATGCTCGTTGGCGGGAAAAATTATGGCGACGGTAATTTATATTTATGGCGACTTAAAAAGTGCAAAGGCCGTCTGGAAATAGGCCGTGGCCAGGTCAACCAGTTGCGGATCACCGGCGGCCCTGTGAATATCATAGGTCGCGGCATCATAATTATAAACGGTAACCACCTTGTGCAGCCCTAGCACGACAAGCTTTGTACCCAGGAGCAACCCGACATCATGGTCATGATTAACCAGAATTGGCCGTGGTTTGCCAACCGGCCAATGTAAGACGTCCTGGCCATAAAACGGCGCTGTGAAAGGCAGCCCCAGAATCCCCATAACCGTTGGCGCCACATCAATCTGACCCATAGCGGTAGTCACCACTCCGGGCCGCAGATGACCCGGCGCCAGGAATAAAAGCGGAATCCGATAATGACGCATAGGCACCTGCTGGCGGCCATAAACCCTGGCGTCATGATCCGCCATGATGATGAAGAGGGTATTCTTCCCCCAGGATGTCCCCTCTGCCTGTTTTATAAATTTGCCAATGGCATAGTCGGCGTAACGCACCCCGGCAAGCCGGCCGCCGCCTTTAACCGGCACATTTGCAATCCCCGGCGGAAAGCGGTAAGGCTCGTGGTTGGAAGTGGTCATGATAACGGAAAAGAAGGGCTTGCCCCTGGCCGCCGCCCTATTATAGTACTTAACAGCGTGCCGAAATATATCCTCATCACATACCCCCCAAATGGTACGTTGGGTGATCTGCTTGATGTCCCTAATGTCACTGATGGCGAAACCGTTGGTGGAAAAAAAATGGTTCATATTGTCAAATACACCGTGACCGCCGTATAGAAAGCTGGTTTGATAACCCTTCTTCTGCAGCACCGCGCCCCAATTGGCAATATTTTCACAGCCGGGCCGCTTCATTATTCCCTCGCTAGGAATAGGCGGCATTGAGGTAACCAGGGCGCCCAGACCCCGCACAGTTCGGGTGCCACTGGCGTAGGTATTGGCAAATAAAAGACCCTGCCGGGCGAGGCGGTCAAAATTAGGGCTTAAACCCCGTTTATCACCATAGGCCCCAATAAATTGCGCCCCGAATGATTCCTCAACAATGGCGACAATATTTAATTTTCCTAAACCATTGGCATAGCCGGGAAAGCTGCGGTTAAGATCAGTCAACGCGCCGGCCCGTTTTTGCCCGGTAAGACGCAGCTCCCGCTGCATGATGGCAAAGGCCCTTTTGCTGTCAATCGTCCGATAATACTGGTCAAAATCCAGTTCGTTGGTGTGCAGCGCCCGGAAAAAGCTGCTGATACCGTTGGCCGTTATCTCATTGGCTACCCGGTTATTAAAGAGCGACAGGCTGTCGGTGGAAAAGACCATAATTACCAGAGCCGCCAAGGCAATATGCAGGGCCACAAATTTCAGGCGGCTGCGGAAACGGCCGCCCGGCATTTTCGAGCGCACTAGCCGGGAAGCAAAAATCATCTGCGCGGCAAGAGAGATGATGGCCGCAGCCAACAGAAACCAGATGACATGATAGGTCTGCCAGATATTGATAAAGACCTCATTGGGATAGATGAGATAATCAACCGCAACCAGATTGAAACGGGCGTTAAATTGGGCAAAAAAGAAGTATTGCGCCACAGCCAGATAGATGAAGCCAAAGATAACCGCCATACTCGCAATATGGGCTGAAATACGGCGTAAAAAGGATTCATGCCGCCATGTTGGCAAGACCAGCAGCCATAATGAAAGCGGCAGCAAAAGCGGCGGCAGCACCACCAGATCATTTAGCGCCCCCAAGACAAGGATGATTGGCAACTGCAATAGCGATACATCAAAATGACGGCCAAAGACGGCCCAGAGGACAAGACGCAGAATAGTAATGGTAACGAGGTAAACAGCGGCAATACTGACAAGGGGCCGGAAACGTCCCCGAAGCATCTGCCATATTCCCTCCGTGGCGGGCAGTGTCTTTTTGTTATTCATTTTGCGGCGGCCTCCTGCTTGTGTTGTTGCGGATCGGTGTCGGGAACAGGTTCCGTCACCATGCCTTTAGCGCTGCTCAGGCGGCGAACCAACTCGATAAAGCGATTGGGCATGGGCAGGTCACGATCGGCCAACAGAATGCCGTACTCTTTGGCCCTGGCCAGGACAGCCGAATTTTCCACTCCCTCTTGATGATCGCAAATGACCATGGTACGCAGGGCATCGGTAAGGGGAATTCTGAGCGCGGCAAGCTCGGAGGCAACAGTCAGCAAAACTTCATCAATTACCGCCTCCTCCTGCCGGGCAAAATCAGCAAAAGCCGGGTCAGGATTAAACATGCCGAAATAACGATTAATCACCGCCCCGGCTAATTTATTGCGGTACATTTTATCACGTCCGGGGAATTTTGCCGCTAGCATCGTTTGCAAATTCCGGAAAAAAATCATCTTGACGCATTCTATACCTTCCCGCAGGACGGGAATTAGTTTACTGTCGTCTGTTGTTTTTTGTTCTTCCATTTTCTTTTTTCGCTTACACTTGCGGTCTGTTAACTGGTTTTTTAGCCATAAAAATATCCTGAAACTTTGTTATACATTTCAGGAGTGAACTCAAGATGATGGAATACTTAGAGCCGTAGATAACATGAATCACAAGGCCGGGTCAACATGACAAAGCTCAACTCCTTTAATATTGGTAATATCAAAATAGATCCACCCCTGATTCTGGCACCCATGGCCGGCATCAGCCACTCACCCTTCCGGCGGTTGGTGGCGGGATTCAAGCCGCCCGGCCTGTTTTACAGCGAGATGCTGAGCGCCCGCCACCTTATGGCTGACGTTGATAAAAATTCTTTCTGGCTGCAACGCACGGCCGTTGAACGGCCCATGGCCTACCAGATCGTGGCCGCCGGGCCGGAAGAGGCAGCGGCCGGTGCTCTCGCTCTGCAAAATTACGGGGCGGAAATCATCGATCTAAATCTGGCCTGCCCGGCGCCCAATATTGCTAGGCGCAAATCGGGGGCCTATTTATTATCCGACCTGAAATTGGTAGAGACTATGCTCCGCGCCATCCGCCGGGAAATAAATAAGCCATTTACCGTCAAGATTCGTTTAGGGAAAAGGCCTGATTTGCCTTTTTTAGGCGAATTAACCGCCCTCTTGAACGACTTGGCCGATGCCATCATCCTGCATCCCCGCCTCACCTCTGAAAAGCTGAAACGGCGAGCCCGGTGGGAATATATCGGCCACCTGAAGGATATGGCCGCAATTCCAATAATCGGTAACGGTGATGTGAAAAATCGGCATGACTGCCTGAAGATGTTTGCCCAAACCGGCTGTGACGGGGTGATGATCGGCCGGGCTGCGGTGCAAAAGCCCTGGATTTTTGCCGGGATAAGCGGCGCTGCCCCGGAGATTGACCCGGATTTTTTATTCAGCACCTATACGGAGGCCTTTCAGCTAATCAGGGATTTCTTCCCGACCAATAAGGCCCTGGGCCGAATCAAGGAATTCACCTGGCATTTCAGCCGTAACCTCCGTTTCGGCAACCGCCTGGCCGCTCGGATGCAGTCAATCCACAATATTGACGCCTGTTTTGATTTCATCAGAGAAAATTTTATCAGGGCCTATTGACACCATGAAAGAAAACCGCAAAATCCCAGAGTAAATTATTCCGTAACTAATACTGCCGCCCCTTTAATCTTCCCATGACGCAATTGTTCAA
>JAADIV010000129.1 GCA_013151175.1 Deltaproteobacteria bacterium
TCCAGTAGCGGCCATTATTTTTCCCGGAAAAGTTTTGGCCATTTGGGATTTACCGGCACCTCTTTCTGGGTGGATTTGGCAAAAAAAATATCAATAGTATTATTGACCAATAGAGTGCATCCGAATCGGGAAAATAATCAAATAAGGGCCTTTCGGCCAATATTTCACAATACTGTTATGCAGACAATCTTTGGGAGAGAAAATGAACGACAGAACTAAAGGGGTGTTATTATCCGGCCTGGTTTTTCCAGGTCTAGGTCAATTTGTCCAGGGGCGTACCAAGGCTGGCATCTGGTTTATATCGGTATCTATATTGGGACTTATGTCTATTACATATTCAGCAGTCCATAAGGTTATGATCATTATGGATCAGATAAGGCCGCAACTTGCGAATGGCATTCATATTAATTTCCATGATATCATCAATATTGCCACTCAAATACCAAATAATCTCATCGACAATATTGGGCCGATTATTTTTATTGGCTGTTGGCTGGCATCTACTATCCACACCTTTTTCTACAAGGATAAAAGCAGTAATTCGGACAGTAAATAAAAATAGGGGTTCTGTCTCTAAAAAAAGACAGAACCCCTATTTGGAAGTGCTGCTTATACAGGTTCTATTTCACCACCAACAGATAGTCTGGTCGGCATCAAAAACCATATCTAACATTTTGTTATAATCCGGCGCTTCAACATTCAGATCAAAGCTCTGTGCTTCACGGTCTCTGGAGACAATCTCAACCAGTTTCTTCACATCATCGTTTGGTGTGGTACGATATACATTCAAGAGTTTCATTTTTCCTATACTCCTTTAACTTTTATCTGAGCGCATAATGCCGTAAGGAACAATAATATCCATATCACGCAACTTTTCGCCAATCTCTTCCAGGGTGATTTTTGTCAGGCCGTGTTTTTCCACATTACCATCCACGGTAGTAAAGACATCACCTTCCATATCGCGAACCCAGTCAATGTTTTCCTTGTGGTAATCATTGACATACTCCAATTCATTGTACATAACCACGCCATAAGAGTACATATTTTCCACAGCCAGCCCTAAAGCTGAGCGAATACCGTCCAGGGTGTACTCTTTATTAACAAATAAAAAACATGCTTTTTTTGACATTAACTTTCCTCCTATAGGGTCAGGTAGCAATCATAATCATCGATTATAACGCCGTGCTGAGCCTGGGTAGCCATTTTTTTGTCGTCCAGACCTGCGGGAATATCTTTCACATCATAACCACAATTTTTATAACTATCGGCACAGATGGAAACATCAACATTTTCCATGGCGCATAAAGCCGGAAAATCAGAACACTGAGTTAAGTGTGTAGAAAACCAACTAAAAAAAACCTTTACCTTGGACCCCCTGGCAACCGCAGCCTTGGTAATACCAATAACATGCCGCATATACCGTGGGGAGGTTACGAAAATACCAACACTTTTTGCCATTTTGCTCTCCCAATAAATACAATAAAACGCCAAATTTATTCAGGCGTATAAATTAGACAATCATCCCTTCTTGATAAAAAAATGAATGAAGCCTTCGTCCTCTCTTTCACCAAGAAATTCGTGACCACTTTTCGCACACCAACCGGGCAGGTCATTTCTGGAGCCAGGATCAGTGCCGAGAACTTCAAGAATTTGGCCTGAGTTTATTTTGCCAATTTCTTTTTTCGTGCGTAACAGCGGCATCGGGCAGCTAAGACCTTTAGCGTCCAGGGTGTGATCAGCCTGAATGTCGGCGGGGGCGGTTTTGTTATTACTCATAACTTTCTCCTTAAAATTTTATTAGTACAAATAATTGTTTACTTTTAACGAATACGTCATTTAGCAACGATTAAAAATTATGTCAAGGAGTTATATAGATACTGTGGCTTTTATAGCAACGCGGCGCACCTAGTGTAGTTACTCGACAAAAAAACTCTCTCTATGTAGAAGAAAAGCACATTTATGTAATAAATTTATCGTAATTTTCCAACACTATATGTTATGTGTATGGGATGGTATTTTGTCAAATAATTTTATTTATGAGGGGTGATTATGAGTGAAGATGGGTTGTTTGTTGGCAAAGTAAAAGGGCTTTATAAGAAATTGTGTCAGGATGAGTGGCATGCGAATACAGTAGGTATCATTGTTGGTTTGTTCACCGTTCTGCTTATGGCTTGGTGGCGGCCATGGGGTGCCGTGGGGGCGGTTAGAAATTGGGGAGAATGGATTTTGCACGGTATTGGTATGGTGAGTGCTCCTAAAAACGCTCTGATAAGTTCCAGTTCAGTGATTGGTATTGGTTTTGTGGGTGGTGCCTTTGTGTCTGCCTGTCTGGGCAATGATTTTGCTATTCGTATCCCGCCATATTTGGAGATGTGCAAGGCGGTTATGGCGGGTATATTTATGGGTATTGGCGCAGCCCTTGCCGGGGGATGTAATGTCGGCGGCTTTTTTAATGCCATTGGCAATCTGTCTGCCAGCGGCTTTGCCATGTGGATTGGTTTGATTATTGGCGCCATCATCGGGCTTAAATATTTGTATTGGGAGATGGAGCATATATCCTGGGGTTCTGGCGGCGCCAAGACCTTTGAATGCCCAACCTGGCTGCAGGTTGTTTTGGGAATTATCGCTATCATTTCCTTGGTTTGGGGGGCCTATGCCTATAGCGCCAGTTCCAGTGATTACACCGCCTCTCTGGGGGGGTTAATGATGATTTGCGCTGTTCTTGGTTATTCAATGCATCGCGGCCGTTGGTGTATGATTCAGGGATTTCGTGAACCTCATATGACCGGCGATTGTAAAATGGCAAAATCCATCGCCTTAAGTGTCTGTATCGTGGCTGTTGGTGCGGCAGTTTTAAAATATCCAGTACCACAGCGCTTAAATGATGTTCGTGCCACCTTTAGTGATGTTATTCAGTCTGTCAAGGATGAAGATGCCAATATCAATATGGATGATGTTCTTGATAATGTTGACGGGGTTGATACCCTGCAACAGAGCATTCCCGTGCTTGATCCGGTTAATTATGTACGCGGCACCTTTGGCTGGGGCGGTGTTGTTGGTGGTATTCTTTTTGCCATCGGCGCTATGCTGGCCGGTGGTTGTGGAACCGGAACCCTGTGGCGAGTAGGTGAGGGGCAGATTAAATTGTGGATCGTTGTGCCCTTCTTTGGGGTGAGTAATGCCCTTATGACTAACTGGTTTAGGGCTGCTCACTTTGAGTCCTCCGGCAAATTAGGGAGTTATATCTATATGCCGGACACTTTCCTGGGTTACGGTGGTTCTCTGCTCCTTATCTTCCTGGTTATGGGTCTCTGGTATTTGGTAGTTGACTGGAACGAGGATAGCAATAAACTCGTTATAGATATGTAGTTTCTGGGTCTGAATCCAAGGTTCAAGGATTCAGACCTTTCCCCTCTTTATCTGCGTTGTTACGGCGAAAAATTTATATGGATACACTCTCCTCAGGTTTTCAACATAGCGCTGTTGACGGACATGATCTATTAATTGATGATGAAGTTATTGTGTTGGTTGATGACGATGCCTTTATTCGCAACATAAAAATGTTTTTTGAGGATCGTGGTCTGGCCGTAGTAGAGGCAGACAGCGGTCAGGCTTTATGGAATATTATTGATCGGCACAATGTCGCTCTCGTCCTGCTTGACATAGGTCTGCCGGACATAGACGGTAAGACTATCCCCTCTCAACTCAAGGCGAATCATCCTGACATTGCCATCCTGATGTTGACCGGTATTTCTGATCTACAAACAGCCATGGAGTGCATAAGGGCGGGGGCTGATGATTATCTGGCCAAGCCCGCCCAGCTTAATGAAGTTCTCCTTGCTGTGCGCAAGATTTTAGAGAAGCGCCGTTTGCTGATTCTGAACAGGCAATACCAGGAAGATTTGGAAAATGCCAATTTTCGCATCCAGTTAATGCACCAGCTCTCTCTTAAGATGAACACCGTTTATCTTAATACGGTGCAGTTGGATGAAATTCTTCAGGCCATACTTGTCGGTATTACTGCTGGCGAGGGATTACGTTTTAACCGCGCTTTTCTGGCTATGATTGATGATGATGACGTCCTGCGGGGGCGTCTGGCCATCGGGCCTGGCTGCCGCGAGGAGGCTGGTCATATTTGGCAGGCATTAAGCCGGAAGAAAATGGATTTTTTTGCCATTGTCCGTGATCTGCAGACCTGTAATCCTGACGAAGAAACGCCAGTGAACAAGTTGGTTAAAAAATTGGAAATTCCCTTGACTGAGGTTGGTCATGTTTTGATTCGCTGTGCCTTGGAACGCAAGAGTATCAGGGTTGTTAACGGCGCCGCCAACGGCTTTGACCTTTCGGGGGTGATTAATCTTTTTGGCGCTGATGAATTTATAATCGTGCCGCTTTATTCACCCAGGCGTCCCCTCGGGGTAATTATTGCCGATAATCTTATTACTGGGCGGGCTATCAGCAACAGCTATGTAAGCGCCATGGAACTCTTTGCCAGTCAGGCCAGTCTGGTCATTGAACATAGTCGTTTATATATGGATATGCAGGGTACCATCTCTGAGCTTAAGAAGGTAAATAATGAGTTGGATAAAAATAAAAATTTACTGGTGCAGGCGGAACGATACTCGGCGCTAGGACATATGGCCGCCCAAATGGTTCATAATGTCAGAAATCCCATTACGGCCATTGGCGGGGTTGCCAGGATCATGGCCAAAAAAAATCCGCCCGAGGGCTTTAATAAATACATTAATGTGATGGTCAGGGAAACAGACCGTCTGGAAAATATTTTATCCACTCTCTTTGAATTTGTTGATTCCGATGAAATGGTTAAGGAGAAAACGGCAATCTATCCTCTGGTGCAAAATGTCCTTTTTTTGTTGCAAAAAGAGATCGGCCAACAGGGAATCACGGTAAATATAAACTTTGCCGATTCCCAGCAGGAGTTATTGATTGATGGCGACCAGATCAGTAAAATAATAGTTCATCTCTGCCGAAATGCCGTTGAAGCCATGCCTGCCGGCGGCGTGCTGACCATTGATGGATCAGTAGTTGGAGACTGGTTTAATTTGGTTATAATTGATAGTGGCCAGAGCGTCGATACCGGGCTGGAGCCCAGGATTATGGAACCATTTTACACCACCAAGGTTTACGGCACTGGCATGGGCTTAACGATTGTCGAACGAATTGTGGCGGCACATGGTGGTAATTTTACGATTCAAAGAATAGATAATGGCACAGAGGTCGTGGTAAGACTGCCCATGTAAATTATGAATAAAAAACCTAGCAAAACATTAACCATGACTTGCCTTTATGAAATCACCAAGGTTCTGGCCTTGTCAACAGACCTGCGTGATTGTCTTAAGCGTTCCATGAGTATTTTGGCTGCCTTTATGGGGCTGAAAAACGGCACAGTCACAATATTTAACCCGGTTAGCGGCCAGTTGGCCATCGAAGTGGCTCACGATATGACTGCCGAGGCCAGAAGGCGGGGGGTGTATAAAGTCGGGGAGGGAATTACCGGCCGGGTTGTGGCTTCCGGCCGGCCAATGATTGTGCCTGATATAAATGAAGAACCCATGTTTTTGAACCGCACCCGTTCGCGGGGGGCAGTTGCCAGTAAGCTCATGTCTTTTTTATGTGTGCCAATCAGGTATGATAAAAATATTATTGGCACCCTGAGTGTTGATTGTGAATATCGGGAAGGCGGTAATTTTGAGGAAGAGATAAGGCTGCTTACCGTTCTGAGCGGTCTATTCGCCCAGACCGTCACCCGAATACAGGCTGTCAATGAGGAACGGGACAAACTCCGGCATGAGAACAGTAAACTTAAACTGGAGTTATCGGAAAAGTACCAAATTGACAGCATAGTTTCCAAGAGCAGCCGGATGCAGGAGGTGATGGAGATGATTCACCGGGTGGCTGATTCCAATGCCACCGTTCTCCTGCGCGGTGAATCAGGTACCGGCAAGACTTTGGCGGCCAAGGCCATCCATTACAACAGCAAACGGGCCGGGAAGCCATTTATTGTGGTTAATTGTTCCGCTCTGCCGGAAACATTACTGGAAAGTGAATTGTTTGGCTATGAAAGGGGCGCCTTTACCGGAGCGCTGGGCACGAAAAAAGGGCGGTTTGAGGTAGCGGAGGGCGGCACATTATTTCTGGATGAGATTGGTGATCTGGCCATGAATCTGCAGGTTAAACTGCTCAATGTTGTCCAGGAACGTGAATTTCAACGCCTGGGCAGCACCAGAACCAGAAAATGCGATGTGCGTTTAATTGCTGCTACCAATAAGGATTTGGAACAGGCTGTTGCTGATGGCAGCTTCCGGGAAGATTTTTATTACCGTCTCAATGTTTTTCCTATCTATCTTCCTCCTCTACGCAAGCGGCCAACCGATATATTACTATTGGCCGAATCATTTATGCACAAATTCAATCAGGAAAACGATACCAGAATTGAACGTATTACAACCCCGGCTATTGATTTACTAACCTTGTATCATTGGCCGGGTAACGTCAGAGAACTGCAAAATTGTATCGAACGGGCAATGTTGATCTGTGATGAAGATTCCATTAAGAGTTATCATCTGCCGCCGTCCCTGCAAAGTTCTGGGATGTCGGCCAGTAAAAACCCACTCTCATTTTCCGCCGCTGTTGAGAATTTTGAACGGGAATTGCTTATTGAGGCCCTAAAGGAATGTTATGGCAACCAGACCAAAGCGGCTAAATATCTTGATTCCAGTCTGCGGGTAATTAACTACAAGATTGGTAAATATGGTTTGGATTGTTCCAAATTTAAATTACCCCGGCACACCCGGCACAAATAATGAAAATTTTTATGCATGTCTGCTGCGGCCCTTGCGCCGCTTATCCGGTACAGGTTTTGCGTGATGAGGGATATGAGGTGCAGGGGTATTTTATAAATCCTAATATTCACCCCTATCGGGAGTTTAAACGCCGCTTGGGGGCCTTGCGGGAATTAAGCGAGATTATAAATTTTAAGGTGGATTATGAACGTGAATACGGGTTGCGATCCTATTTGCGTCAAGTGGTGTTTCATGAGGATGACCGCTGTCCGCTCTGCTATGCCATGCGTCTCCGGCCTACGGTTATCAAGGCTATGGCGGCTGGCGCCGATGCCTTTTCCACCACCCTGCTTTACAGCCGTTACCAAAAACACGCCATAATCAAAGAGCAGTGCGAGGCCCTGGCGGTTGAATTCGGCATCCCCTTTCATTATCGTGATTTCCGGGAGGGGTGGCAGCGGGGGATCGATATGGCCATTGAGATGGATCTGTATCGGCAGCCGTATTGCGGTTGTATTTACAGCGAGCAGGAGCGTTATGACAAGAAGGAGAGAAAGCGGTTAAGAATGCGGAACAGAGATTGATGCCCCCAAATCGTCCTCCTCACGTCAACAGCCGGGCCGCAGCCATTAACATCCTCTGTCAATGGCATAAATCACACTCGGCAATTACCCCCTTTATGGAGCGTTATACCCGCGTAATGACGGAAGGCCGCGACCGGCAGCGAGTCCAAGCCAGGGTCTT
>JAADIV010000139.1 GCA_013151175.1 Deltaproteobacteria bacterium
CGTCCTTTATGTGAATGATTACTCCGCTGATTTGGGAGAAGATGGAGTGGCTGCGGTGCGTGAATTTTTACGGCGCGGCAATGAGGTGGGAGTATTTAATTGTGAACCTGGTAATATTATCCTGAGCGATGTGCCTCTGAACTGACTTTTGTCCCCCCAAAAATGTTGACATCTTTGGGATTGCGGATATATTTACCGTTTCTTTCTCTAAACATTGGTTGTAATAAATCAGATGATGGTTTTTGCCTGCGGCGTGTTGGCACAAACGGCATAGCGTGGTTATCAAGGTGCGCTATAATCCCTAAAAAATAAAGCAGAGACAACTCCTATGAAAATTACCGGCGCAGAGGCAATGATGAGGTGCCTGAAGGAACAGAATGTTAATTGTATCTTTGGCTTTCCCGGCGGGGCGGTTATCGATATTTATGATGAGCTTCTCAGGCATGAGGATATTACCCATGTTCTGGTCAGGCATGAGCAGGCGGCTGTGCACGCGGCGGATGCCTATGCCAGGGTAAATGGTGATGTGGGGGTTGCTTTGGTTACGTCCGGGCCGGGGGCGACCAATACCGTAACCGGCATTGCCTCGGCTTATTTGGACTCTATCCCCTTGGTTGTCTTTACCGGTCAGGTACCTACGGGGCTTATTGGCAACGATGCCTTCCAGGAGGTTGACATTGTCGGTATTACCAGGCCGTGTACCAAACATAATTATCTGGTTAAGGATGTTAAGGACTTGGTGCCGACCATTAGAGAGGCCTTCCATATCGCCCGGACGGGGCGTCCAGGCCCGGTATTGATCGATTTGCCCAAGGATGTAGTCAGCAGCAAGGTCAAATTCCCGGAGATGAAGCCGGTTAAGATGCGTACTTACAGACCCACCTATGAGCCGCATCCAGGCCAGATTGAAAAGGCCTGTAAGGCCATTTCTAAGGCAAAACGGCCGGTTCTCTATGTTGGCGGCGGCGTTATTGCCTCGAAGTCGAATGTGGAACTGACGGATCTGGCTCATAAACTTAATATTCCGGTTACCATGACCCTCATGGGGCTTGGCGGCTTCCCCGGCACGGATCCTCTTTCCATGGGTATGCTAGGGATGCACGGTACTTATTTTGCCAATATGGCGGTGGCAGAGTGCGATATGCTTATCGCCGTTGGCTCCCGTTTTGATGACCGGGTTACCGGCAAATTATCTGATTTTGCTCCGCGTGCCAAAATTATTCATATCGATATAGATCCTTCTTCCATCAGCAAAAATGTCAAGGTGGATATTCCCATTGTGGCTGATTGCAAGCACGCCCTGACGGCGATGAATAATTGGTTGGAAAATTCTGGTCTGGATCTTGCCGCCCAAGTGGCTGCCCATGAGCCGTGGATTAACAAAATTAAGGAATGGAAGGCGAAGCATCCCCTGGGCTATGTTGAGGAGACGGGTATAATCAAGCCGCAATTCGTGGTGCAAAAACTGCATGAATTGACTCATGGTGATGCCATTATCAGCACGGAGGTAGGCCAGAATCAGATGTGGGCCGCCCAATTTTATCATTTCAACAAGCCAAATAATTTTTTGACCTCCGGCGGTTTGGGGGTTATGGGATACGGATTGCCGGCGGCAATCGGGGCGCAGATGGCCGCTCCCGATCGCACCGTTATTGATGTGGCGGGAGACGGTAGTATTCAGATGAATATTCAGGAGTTGGCTACTGCCCAACAGTATCATTGTCCGGTAAAGGTTGCTATTTTGAATAATAATTATCTGGGTATGGTGAGGCAGTGGCAGGAGTTATTTTATAAAAGGAAATATTCGGCTACGGTTCTGGATGTGGAACCGGATTTTGTCAAATTGGCCGAGGCCTATGGAGCGGTAGGGCTGAGGGCCACAAAACCGAGTGAGGTCGAGCCGGTTATCAAGGAGGCCCTGGCCACTGATAACACCGTTATCATGGATTTTGTCGTTAATCGGGAAGAGGGAGTTTATCCCATGGTACCGGCTGGCAAGGCCACTACTGAGATGCTGTTGGTTTAGTGTAGGCGCTCCATGAACACCCTGCTGCACGCGCTTCTAGTCCCCAATATACAAAGGAGTATAATTGGGGACTAGAAGCGCGCCCATCAGGGAGCTCCTGAAACGCTTGCACCCCGGGGGGCGATCACTCCCCCAGAGTGAAAGTTTGTTGATCGTTTACAAAAATAGTTACAATAGTTGTTATTAGGTAACTAAAAACTAAATAGGATATGAATATGCGACATACTTTATCGGTATTATTGCAAAACAAGCCTGGGGTGCTGTCCAGAGTGACTGGTCTGTTCAGCGGCCGGGGGTTCAATATTGAGAGCCTCTCCGTGGCGCCGACTATTGAAAAAGAGGTGTCATGCCTGACGCTGGTTACTGTTGGTGATGAGGCCATAGTGGAGCAGATTACCAAACAGCTTCATAAACTCATTGACGTTATCAAGGTAACAGATATGAGTGAGCATGAGTATGTTGAACGTGATATGGCGCTAATCAGGGTGAAGGCGGAGTCATCAACCAGGGCGGAGGTGCTGCGAACCATTGATATATTCCGTGGTAAGGTGGTCGATGTCTGCCCCAAGAGTTATGTTATTGAGGTAACCGGCAGTGCCAGTAAGGTGCAGGCCATTATCGATATTCTGCGTCCCATTGGTATCCAGGAAATTGTCCGAACCGGGATGGTTGCTATGACCCGCGGCCAAAAATAAGGCGGCATAATTATGGCGGTAAGCTAGCCCGTGGGCTGCCTTGCTGCCTGTTGTCGGCGCTGAATTTATGAAAGAAATTAATATCCCTGTTGCCCGTGAGGGCTACCCCTTTATTGCCTTTGCCGGATTTGTGACTATTGTCACGGCTCTGCTAGACTATGATATTGCCTCTCTAGCCGCTTTGGCGGTTACCGCTTTTGTCCTGTATTTTTTCAGGGATCCCGAACGGGTGGCGCCATCGGCCGTCGATGCTGTTGCCTCGCCAGCCGATGGTAAGGTCATCGCCATTGATAAGGTCTTTGATGATAAATTCATTAACGAGCACGTTTACAAGATAAGTATCTTCATGAATGTCTTTAATGTGCACGTGAACAGAACGCCATTCTCCGGGACGGTAACTGATATTCAGTATTCACCCGGCCGTTTTTATGCCGCCAACTCCGAGCGGGCTACTCTGGAAAATGAGACTTGCGCTGTGGTGATGGAAAGTGAAAATGGCCGCAAATTCGCCTTTGTCCAGATGGCGGGTCTTGTCGCCCGGCGGATTGTTTGCTGGGCTGAGCGCGGCGATCATTTGCGGATAGGGCAGAAGTTCGGCCTTATTCGTTTTGGTTCCAGGGTGGATGTCTATCTGCCAAGTCAGGTGCAGGTAGAGGTACGTAACGGTCAGAAAGTACGGGCCGGTGAGACGGTGTTGGGATACTTCCCGGTTTAATCAGAGAATAGAGGCTGGAAATGGCTAGGGAAAAGATATTTATCTTCGATACTACCCTGCGTGATGGTGAGCAATCGCCAGGGGCCAGTATGAATATGCAGGAAAAGTTCCGTCTGGCCCAGCAGTTCGTCAAATTGAATATTGACATCATTGAGGCCGGTTTCCCGGTTGCTTCCAGGGGCGATTTTGATTGCGTGAAGAATATCGCTGATCACGTCTGTGATATTCAGGTGGCGGGTTTGGCCCGCTGCCACGAAAAGGATATCGACACCGCCTGGCAGGCTTTGAAAAATGGCGAGAATCCCCGTATTCATACCTTTCTTGCCACCTCTGATATTCACATGAAGTATAAGCTCAAGATGAGCCGGGCGCAGGTTCTGGAATTGGCTGTTGCCTCGGTGCGTCATGCCGCTAAATATACCTCTAATGTTGAATTTTCCGCTGAGGATGCTTCCCGCAGTGATCTGGATTTTGTCTGTGAGGTATTTGAGGCCGTTATCAGGGCTGGGGCGACTACCCTGAATTTCCCCGATACTACGGGTTACGCTATGCCCGGTGAATTTGGGGACAGT
>JAADIV010000176.1 GCA_013151175.1 Deltaproteobacteria bacterium
CAGATGCCTTTCTCGGTGAGCGGCCTCAAAAGGGGGAAGGTAGCTGCCTGAAACAGGAACAAAAAAGAGATCAAAATACTCTTGTAAAATTTCGTCCACAGAACCTGCCGCTACCGAGGCAAACATCTCAGGAAAGGATTCTTCAGGAAAAATATCGATTAACGATTCACCCGCACTCCGGCAGCTTGCCAGACGTTCAGAATCTGGTTCATTGAGGTACAAATCAGCGGCAAAGGCCAGCAATCTGGCCCAGGCCTCCCCTTCCTCTTTATTTAACCGGTTATTGCTCATATCTTCTCCAGGCGGGCCGGGATTCCCTGCCTGGCGTTTGAACCGACTACTATATCGCCCAGAGTGGACAGGTCTTTCCTTTTAATATCAGCAATTCCCAGGAGGTTATGGGCAATACCGGCCGCTCTGGCCTTTTCGCCCGGCATTGTTTTGCCGCCGATTGTCGTGGTACGGGCCCCAAGCCCCCAATGACCGAATCCATGTTCTATACCAATAACTCCGGGTGCGATACCGCCACGGATATCCGCCCGGCCTTCGGCCGTGCCGCCGGGGGTTACCAGCCTCACAAGATCACCCCTCTTCAAACCAAGCCGGTCAGCATCCTGCTGGTGAATAACAAAGGCATTCTCCTTATGGATCTGCCTCAGTCTTTTAGCGCCGATAGTATGGGATGACTGGAGTTGTGATTTGGTGCAGACGAGGTAAAACGGCCATTGTGAGGCCTTGTAGGTCTTTGCAAGCGGGCTGCCGTCGGCAAAGGCCAGGGCGTGCCAGACCGGGACACCTGAGAATCGTTCACCGGTCAGGCTGTTGCGGGTCAGAGCCACTTTTTCGTTGTAGAGCTGCACCGGTTTTTTATAGCGATGGGTAAGCAGATTTCCCTGATACGCCTTTTCAGAGCTTTCAAATCTGCCGCCTCTTGCCATGGCGTAGGCGACTTTAGGCACTTCGTTACTTTTTAGAACCTTGTTCAGCATGGGCATGAGCCGCTCAACCCCCGTTATTCCTAATTCCTCCTCGTTGATATCAGGTACTGGCTTACCGGCAAAGGCAACATTGGCAAAGACCCTGAGGAAGAAATCCTCCGGCCGGTGCAGGGCATGCATGCCGCCGGCAGTATCGGGAATTGCCCGTTCCCCAAAGCCCGGCAGCCCCATGCGTTTAGCTACCGCGATCAGATAGCTTTCCATACATACCGGCACCCCCTCCCTGGTCTTGGCCTGTAACGGCTCTGCCGCCGGCCAGCGAAAGGAGTTGGTTTTGGTGAGATGAGTGGCCCATGGCCAGGCCGAGCCCCAGGTCTCATATAGTACCGTGTCCGGGACTATATAATCGGCAAAGGCGCTGCTTTCATTGATGAATGGGTCTATGGAAATTATCAGAGGCAGATTTTCAGGGTCTGCTAATTTCTTCTTCACCTCCGTATAGAGCCCGGCCTGACCATACAGCGGATTGGTATTCCACATAATCATGGCCTTGAGAGCATAGGGATAGCGGTTCATGGCAGAGGGGATGTACTCAGACTGAATTGCCGCCGAAAAGGGATACCAGGGGGCATCGGCCGGGTAGGGTTTGCCCTGTTGTGTTTTGATCTTGAACTCCGTGGTCTTCTCGTAAGGGAATTTACTTCTGCTGATCCGAACCCCCTTGGGCTTTACCTGGCCCGGAAATTTATGAAAATTATATCTCGGCCCCTTGCCAAAGTCCGGATATCGTCCGCCGCCCTTGGAGGCGCCGCCCTTCCAGTTGAGATTTCCCACCATGGAGTTCAATACCGCCGCCCCGTACGCCGTATAAAAGCCATTGGCATGCATGGTGCCGCCATGAAAATCAACCACCGCCTGCCTGCCATAACTCGTAAACTGATCGGCGGTCTCAATAATGGTTTTTACGGGAACCCCGCAGAACTCGCTGTATTCAGCCAGAGTATGGCGTTGAGATGATTCAAGCAGGAGCTGCATGGAGGTTTTAACGGGAAGCTCTTTGCCGCCGATGTTCACCGTGCCGCTGTAAAAAACAGCGGCGCTCCGGGACACCTCATTACTTGTTGCCTTGCCGCTTCGGGCATCAATAACGACAAAGGCGCTATCCTTTTCATTTTTCTTGCCGCTAAGATGAGACTCCCGCAAGAAATGACCGGATAACGGATGGTTATCGGCGGTAATTACCAAATGAGTGGCGTTTGACCAGCTTGGCTCCATGGCGATTTTTGCCGCCCTGGCACCGGGAACCCGCAAAAAGCCCTCGTTATATTTTTTGTTTTCCAAAATCCAGCGGATAATTCCCATTATAAAGGCAATGTCGGTGCCCGGCTTAATAGGTATCCATTTCACCCGGTCAGAGGCTGCCATGCAGTCGGAATTAGTCAGAACGGGATCAACAATTACATACCTGAGATCACCATCGCTCCGGCCTTTGGCTACCAATTTCCCCTGACGTTGAAAGGGGTTCCCTGCATTGGCGGGGGCGGTACCGATATTCAACAAAAATTTTGTATTTTTAAAATCAGGTTTGGTATGCGGATATTTTTTCCAGTCGCCAAGAAAGGCGGCATAACCGGCCCTCATTGACAGACCGCAATTGCCCCTATGACCCGTAAAGTTGATGCTGCCAAATGAATTGACTCCAAAACGTTTCACCAGGGGTAATCTCCCCTCTTTAAAGCCTGCCAGAATAGCGAGTTGATTGGCCCTGGGGCCAAGTTCCGGCTGGTTTGGGTCAATGGGAGTTTTTAGATCCCTGATTTTTCGCAAGCCGTCCACATGGCCTTCATCCGCGAACAGACGGCCGCCTTCTACTGTCTCCTCAACCAGTTTTTCGAAGTCAATAGGCCGGAATTTCCCCGAATTTCGAGGCCCAACACGTTTTAACGGCACCAGCACCCTGTATGGATCATAGAGTTTGGCAAGAACGGCGTTTCCCCTGCCGCAGGCTGTAGCCCTGTGGGCCAGGCCGTCTTCATCATGTCTGCTTAATTTCCTGAGACTTTCCTTGACAGGGGTCTCATAAGGCAGAAATAATTCCGCGGCCAGGGGATGATACGGATTTCCCGCCACCCGCAGAATCCTGCCGGTCTTCTTGTCCACCCGCAGTCTGACGCCGCAGAGACTGACACAGCCCATACACACGGTATTGGATATGTACTGCTTATTATTTAATTTTATACCGCCTGTTTTTTGATCGACTGAATATTCAGGTTCAAGGGCATTGCCGTAAAACTTATTAGGGGGTTTCTCCCCCGCCCACCATCCCTTCGCCACCCCTTTCAGGGTAAAGCGATAACCAAGGCCAAAGACCCCGAGAGAGGCGACAAGACCGGCTGCCTTAATTATATTGCGTCGTGTTTTATCCATTATTTACATAGCTCCTTCGTCGTATTTAAAGCACTGCCACCGTCGTATCCAACAGCGCTGCCATTTGCCGTAACGGCTGCGGTTTCAGATTCAACAGCGGGCTCTGATTTCCAAGGCATAATCCAGGTCAACCCCAGGAAGAAGACAATCCAAATGGCCCAGTTGCTCACGACCTCCATAATGCCCGTCTGCCCCCATAATGCCGGAACATATTCAGCAAGACCGGCTGAAATTTTGGGAAATTCCTGCCCGCCGATGACCGTATCCCAGCGAAAAAGCCAGACGCCGCAAATGGCAAGCAGTGAGGTAAAGAGAAACAAAGGCCTGATTCGCCGGAGCGGGCCAAATAGAGAGACTACAAGTGGAAAGCTGAGACACAGCCCCATCTCAAGAAGGACTGACTCGGTGAAATGCGTCTTGAAAACATAGGGGAGCGCGTCCTGAAAGATACCGAAGGAGTACGCGAAACCGATGGAATACCAAAGAAGCCTGAGGAGTAAATCACCCAGGATGCTCCAGACCAATAATATCCCCAGGGCATCCAGAATATTCCAGGGGATATTACCATTTTTGTCCCTTACCATGAGGGCGGTGAGCCAGATCATCAGGGCCACGCCGCTCACCATGGCGGAGATGAG
>JAADIV010000153.1 GCA_013151175.1 Deltaproteobacteria bacterium
ACGCCCTGACTGGTAAGCTAATCGCAACCTCATTCAAGGAGACAGCAAAATGAAATGGTTGGTATTGGGCCTGTTTATCGTTTTTGAGCTCGTCGGACATCCGGCGATGGCGACCGGTTTTGAAGCGGTCATCCATTGGGCTCACCGGGTGGAATTGAGCACGCCTGTCTCCGGGGTGATTAAAACCGTGACTGTGGTGCCAGGCGCATTTGTCAAGGAGGGCCGGGTCATGCTGACCCTGGAGCCAACGCCATTTGAGGCAGCACTGCAGCGCGCGCGCGCCGGGGAGGTTCGTGCGGCGGTTGCCCGTGACGAAGCTAAGCGCGACTATGATCAGGCGAAGCAGCTTTACGCCGAAACGGTTCTTTCCACCGTGGAGCTACAGAACGCCGATAATAAGTACAAGCGGGCGCAGGCAGGCTGGAGTATAGCGGATGCCGATGTTGCCAAGGCAGAATACCGCTTAACTTACAGCGTCATTCGGGCGCCTTTCGAGGGCTGGGTGTTGCAACGAAACGCCGAACCCGGCCAGACGGTGTCAAGCCGGTTGGCCCCACCGCCGCTGCTCATATTTGCCGCCGCCGGTCGCTATGTCGCCCGCGCCCGCGTACCGGGGCCGCAACTGGATCGGGTCTCGGTCGGTCAGCAGGTGAAGGTGAAGATAGACGGGGTAGAGTATTCAGGAACCATCAATAGTATCGGCCTGGAGCCGATCCTGGCGGACAAAGAGAGTGCCTATGCGGTCGATGTGGTATTCAACGTCTCAAAGCCGCTACTGCGGGCCGGCCAAAAGGCGGAAGTTGATTTGCCGTGACATCTGACAATCTCCCAGGCGGGCATGTATTTAGCAAGAGGGCAATTGATATGGATGCACACACATAACTCTTGAACAATTCAAATTCTTTCCAGAGGCACCGGTCAAGAAGACCAGGGCAGCATTTAAGCCAGGATATGCCGAATTCAATACCTGCCTGAAATTCCGCAACTGCCCGTAAACCCAGGTACTGCGGCATATGTGTCACCACACAGCGGCAGCAAAGGCCGTCCAGCACTGGCGGTTTCAACCCGGCAACATCAATGGCACAAAGCAAGCAATGCGGGTGAAGGTGCCAATACGGTTTCGGCTGCAATAAATTTACTTTAAACTACCCTTGGGGGCAGTGCCTATCGTAACTGTTTACAGGGTGCCGGAGATTGCCGTGATCAGGTTGGCGAAGCGTATTAGTCATACGTGAGCTAGCCTGATCGCGGCAAAATTCGGTGCCCTGTGAGCAGTTACCTTTTAAAACTCGACAGCCAACTGCAAGGTGGCCAGATCATCGGCTATTTCATTCTTGTACTCGTCATGAAGATATTCAAAGGTGACAGTGGTATCATCCAGGATATCATAAGCCAGAAGACCGCCCACCTGACTCTGAGCCATGGAGGTGGCGGGATCTTTATGACGATAACCGCCAGTCTCACTGCTGCCGCCGTAACGCAGGGCCGCTTCCAGTTTAGGCATTAATTCGGCGGCCAATTCGAAGTTCCAGGCGGCGGGGGTGTTATTATCGGCAGCAATAAAATTCATATCGCCATTGGCGAAGCCACTAGCGGCAGCTAGATATTCCGCGTCAAAGCTATAATCCATATACTTCATATGGAGGAAGACACTATAACCACCGACCATATCGGTAACTTCATTTGCTGTTGCAAGCCGCCCCTGCAGGGTATCGCTAGTAGCCAGATTGGAGGTATAAGATAACCCGGTGGTCAGGGCCAAACCCTTAATGGCGCCTTTCGGCATGGTCCAGGCAGCGCTTCCCACAAAGGAATCAAACCTGCTGCTACTGCCGGTTTTCCTGACTTCCCCCTTAAACACACCGGCGTTGAAATCAAAAACTGAGTCATGGTAACCGGCAATTACAGCAGTGTCCCTAATTCTACCCAAGGTAAGAGTGAGAGGATCGGTAATAAAATGGCTCGCGTAATAACCGAAGGGCAGATACATCTTGCCTGCCCAAAGATATAAGGGGAGCTGAGCGCCGCCATCGAGATTAATTATCCCCTCATCCACCACAATACCACTGCCATCATTATTGGTGCTATCCTCCTCGTATAGAAGGGCAAGATGGGCGCTGACATGGTCATTAATCGCCGCATCCGCGTCCAATTCCGCAGTGTTCAGGATAATATCACTGCTATTTTCATCGGGAGTTACGCTGTCTTTATAACGCACGCGGCCCGCCGTGGCATTAACCTCCATAACACCGCTCAATTGCACCTTACCGGCCGGTTCCTTGCCAGATCTGACCTCCGTGACAGCCCTTTCCAACTTATCCAAGCGTTTGGCCACACCCTGGACAGTATGGTGATGTTCCGGATCAATTTCGGCCTCCTCCGCCATCTTCTGGTCGATAACGGCCTTGAATTGTTTGACATCTGCCTGGGTGATGACCCCCTTCTTCTGTAATAATTGCAGAAGCATATCGGTTTCAGACGATACAGCGGCGGCCTGGCTGGCGCCAAAAAGAATTGTGGCCCCCAGAGCTACTGCCACGCAAAACGCTTTCCTCATTGCTTCCCCCGTTCTTAAATTAACCTGAAAAACCAGTTCCTCTCAAAAAAAACACGCAACACTACTCATAAAATGGATTATTCGTCAAGTTTTTTGTAATTATCAGCCCATAATACTGGTAAATTGGCCTGTTTGTTCAGCCCTCATAGCCAGCAAATAACAGGGCCCGAGGATAGGCACAGCGAAAAATCATCCAAATGTGAATACATTATGGATGATTTTGCCTGCTTCCGGCACCGATAGCTGTACGGCGCTGAAAGATAATATAGGAGAGAGGCTTCTTGTTGCGGTATTTTATCCTCCGGCGGCGGGTTTCAGCAAGCAAATGGTAACGTACCGTGACGGTTATAACTCCCGGCCCGCTTCCCCCAGACCAACTGAATTTATAGCTTTGCGGTTTGCCTTTGATTAACCGGGTATCCCAAAGATCAACGATGAAGGGCCGCCACATGATAGTTCTTTTTAGTTGAAAGATTTTTTTCTTTACCGTTACACCCCGTCTTTGCAACGTGAAGGTAACGCTTAAATAACGATCCGGGGTGCCGGTTGGCAGGTAATGATCGGTGCCGGTATTAGTCAAAGTGAGCCGTGCCGCGCCAGCGCCGCCGCCTTTCATATTGATACCCAGATTAAATTTCACCGCCTGGCGTACCATTTGCGGATCATGGCCGCCGCGCCAGAGATGCCGATGGACAGGTTCTGGTTCGCCGCCCTGCACCAGAGGCCTGGTAATCAGCGGCATATGACAGCCAATGCAATGAATCCCTTTACCCGAACTACCGGCTCTTATCTCGGCCACCGTGCCGCAGGGCGGTATTCTAAAGAAGGTGTCCCACCTCTTGCCCGAAACCACGTGGCATTTTTTGCATATCCCCATACCCTCATTAATGGATTTATCCTCCCGGCTAGGATGGGGAGCCCGACCGCTTACATATGGGCTGTTGATGACCCCATTCCGCACATGGCAGACGGCGCAGGTGACTCCCTCCTGTTGCAGAGCCGGATCAAAATTAACATTTTTTCGCAAAACAGGTTTAAGTCTTTCCCGATCCAGAAAGCCCTCTACCAAATGCGGCTGCTGATTCTGGAGGGGGATGTGGCAGTTCAGGCAAATTTGCTGAGAACCATCAAAATGTCTGTCGGCCTGAAAATACGGGTCTGTCCAGGCGTGGGCGTGCATACTGGCCGCCCATTCCTTATAGATAGCCTTATGACACTCGCCGCAGTCTGCAGCCCGCAGAGAATCCAGACCGGTTGGTACCCTGGTAACCGCCATGGGACGGGCGAAATTATCAGTAACCACAAATATGTTCAGGGGGCGTACCAAACGCCAGATCAGGAAGGCCAGGGCTAAGACGGTCACAGACAGAAAGATTAATTTTCGATGTTTGCGGTACATATTGGCTCCTAGGAGTCTGTCGGGATATTT
>JAADIV010000124.1 GCA_013151175.1 Deltaproteobacteria bacterium
ATTGCTATATTTTGCCTTCTCTTTTTCTTTCACAACCAATTCATTAATTTTTGCAAATTTCTTTGCAACTCATTCAGCCCGACTGATTACCAGGCTGAACAGTTACCTTTGGACCTAACCATTGACAAGAGTACAGGTGATGTATATCACATAATTAGCGACTTATGACAACGGCAAGAAATTATTTTTTTTGCCGTATCCTTTTACTATTACTCTTAAAAGAGGACTCGAAGATCATGGATAAAACAAACAAGATTATTATCCCCGTTGATTTTACAAGCACCACGAACAAAGTAGTTAAGTATGCCGTCTCCGTAGCGGACAAAATGGGCGCTCATGTTATTTTCTTACATGTAGTCAATGACTTCCAAGGCTATGACATGTTACTTGTCCACCCGTCTTTTTCCTTAATAACAAACGACCTGAAAGATAGGGCTGAAGAAAAGGTAGCGAGTCTCGTGGAGGACCACCAGGACCTCAAATACGGCGTTTCCGGCAAAGTCATTATCGGCAATGTGGCCAAAGAAATTGTAACCTTCGCCGCCAGTGAAAATGCTGATATGATTATTATAGGGGCCCGCGGGGTCAGGGGACTGGAAGAGCTCCTGATGGGCAGCACGGCAAAGAAGGTACTTGATACCGCACTCTGTCCGGTACTCACATTCCATCCATTCAGAGCCAAAAAATAAGCCAATTTAGTAACCATTTTCGTGACCATCCCCTGTCCCCCGGCATGCAGTCAGCAACCAGCACCGAAGCAAAACTACAAGCGGACAGCACCAAATAATAGAGGTTTATCATGACTGAATCACAACCAACCACCTCAGCGGACAGACAGTACACGGGATTAAGCTCAGAAGAAGCGGCTCAGCGCCTGCAGCAATACGGGCCCAACGCCCTGGTGACGAAGAAGGTTTCTCTGTTCAGGCTTTTATTTGGTTATTTCTGGGGGCCCATTCCCTGGATGATTGAAGTAGCAGCCATACTCTCCGCCGCCGTTCAACACTGGATGGATTTCTACATTATCACGGCCTTGCTGCTCTTCAATGCCGGGGTGGGCTTCTGGCAGGAATTTACTGCCGGTAACGCGGTTGAGGCGCTCAAAAAGGAACTTGCCCAGCAGGCGCGGGTTCTGCGTGACGGCAAATGGCTGGTGATTAATGCCTCCGGCCTGGTTCCGGGTGATATTGTCCGTATTCGTTTAGGAGATGTTGTCCCGGCTGATGCCAGACTGGTGGATGGTGACTATATCAGCGTTGACCAGTCAGCCCTGACCGGTGAATCACTGCCGGTCACCAAAAAACAGGGTGAAGATGTCCTGTCCGGTACTATTGTCAAGCAGGGTGAAGTCCTGGCCGAAGTGACGGCCACCGGGCAAAGTACCCGGTTCGGCAAGACCGCGGGGCTGGTGGAGCAGGCAAAAACCGTATCCCATTTCCAAAAAGCCGTTCTCAACATCGGCAACTATCTCATTTATGTCAGCCTGACCTTAGTCGCCATCCTGGTGCTGGTTCAGCTCCACCGTCATACCCCCTGGCTGGATCTGGTTCAGTTTGCCCTGATTTTAACGGTGGCCTCTATACCAGTAGCCATGCCGGCGGTTCTCTCCATGACCATGGCGGTGGGCGCCATGCTCCTGTCAAAGAAGAAGGCTATCGTCACCCGGCTGGAATCCATTGAAGAAATGGCCAGCATGGATATTATCTGCTCAGATAAAACAGGAACCCTGACCCAAAACAAACTGACACTGGGCGACATAGAGACATTCGAGGCAGCCGACGCCCAGGAGGTGCTGCTCATGGCCTCACTCGCCTCACGGGAAGAAGATCGAGATGCCATTGACAGCGCGGTTATCCAGGGTTTGACTGATAATGAATTGCTGACCTCATTTCAGCAGTCAAAATTTGTCCCCTTTGACCCGGTTCACAAACGTACCGAGGCAACTGTCCGTGACCCGCAGGGTGAAACCTTTCTGGTCACCAAAGGGGCACCGCAGGTAATAATGGAAATGGCCAACCTGACCGGGGATGATTTAAAGAAAGCCAACAAGGCCGTAAACGCCTTTGCGGCTCAGGGATACCGCGCTCTGGGGGTAGGAATAAAGAAGGGGGATAAACATGACTGGAGTTTTCTTGGCATAATTTCATTATTTGATCCACCAAGAGAAGACTCTAAAAAGACCATTGAAATGGCGAGAGAATACGGGGTTCATGTTAAAATGGTCACCGGTGATAATCTCGCCATTGCCAAACAGATAGCGGGCAAGCTCGGCTTAAAAACCAATATCTTGAAATCCGACATTCTACCCAAGGACATAAAAACAATCCCCGGCGATTCCCTTGGGCAGGAGATTGAAGAGGCCGATGGCTTTGCTGAAGTTTTTCCGGAACATAAATTTTCGATTGTTAAAATCATTCAGGGGCGTAACCATATTACCGGTATGACCGGTGACGGGGTTAATGACGCGCCGGCCCTGAAACAGGCCGATGTAGGTATTGCCGTAAGCGGTGCCACTGACGCGGCCCGGGCCGCCGCCGACCTGGTACTCACCTCGCCCGGCCTGTCGGTCATAATTACCGCCATTGAAGAGGCCCGGCGTATTTTTGAACGGATGAACAGCTACGCCATCTACCGGATCAGCGAGACTATCCGGATTATGGTTTATGTGGTAGTGGCAATGCTGCTCTTCAATTTTTATCCTATTACCGCCATCATGATTATCCTGCTGGCCTTCCTGAACGACATTCCCATCATGGCCATTGCCTATGACCACACCAGGCTGGAGCAGGAGCCCGTCAGATGGGATATGCACAGCGTGATTGCCGTGGGCACAGCCATGGGCATCGTTGGTGTCATTGGCACCTTCGGCATGCAGCTGCTGGCCATGGACTGGCTGAAACTCAGCGTATCAGAAATTCAGACCTACGTTTTTCTCCAATTATCAGTGGCCGGCCATCTGGTACTTTTTGTGGCCCGCAGTAAAGATCATTTCTGGAAACGGCCCTGGCCCGCCCCTGTTATGGTCTGGTCAACAGTAATCACCAAGGTTGCCGCTACTTTTCTGGCCGCTTATGGTTTCGGCTTCATCACCCCCATAACCTGGCCGGAAATCGCCCTTATATGGGGTTACTCCATCTGCTCAGCCTTTGTAACCGATCTGGTAAAAGTCCAGGTCTACCGGCACCTGCGGCATCAGGCCCCCAGGGAACAGCATTTCATCAGCAGAATGAAACGCAGCCTCTTCAATTGAGCGGCAGCGGCCATGACGGTAGATTATCATCACTCAAGCCCACCTCGTTGATCAACTCTTTAAGCTCAGCCTGAGAGCAATTAACGCAGGTGGGACATCCCCGCTTTATATCAACCGCCTCACCGGCCAGAAATGTTCGCAGGGCGGCGGCAATCTCTTCTTGCAGCTCCACCAGACTGAGCCGATGGGCAGCCGCAAACCCGGTCAGCCGCCGCCAGTTCACCAGACAGCGAATCAGCCCCCGATAACATGATTTCCGCCGGTTTTCCAAGTCCAGATCACGGCGGATAATTCGCCTGTAGCCCTCCACCACCGCTAAAGTCAGACGGTCCTTGTCTTCATGGTCTAAGCTCAGCCAAGGGCCCTCAGGATCATGGCTCAGATAATAAAGTGAACCATGATAGGCCACCTCCGGCATCTCACCGCTTGTTTCAACAATCAACACCTCATCTTCAATTACTGACTCGCGTTCTATTAATTTCACGGACAACCAACGCCTCTTTTTTTGTATTTATCTGAAATAATAATCAAGAAAATGTTTTATAATACCGATATATTCTGCAAAGAGCCTTTACCACCACTGCTCTGTAGTAATAGCTCGTTAGCATCTTGTATCGTAACTATTTAGCAAGGGCTACAAATTACC
>JAADIV010000148.1 GCA_013151175.1 Deltaproteobacteria bacterium
CGGAAAGGCACCGGGGGTAAAAATATAAAAATGAATCGGAATCCCTTCGGTCTGCGCTACCAACATATAACGCAGCGCCTTCTCATTGCCCCATGGTTTGCTGGAGCCGCCGTTACGATATTCCTCACCATGCCCCTTTTCATGGCCAATAACCATGACCTGTTGGGTATATAGCTTATTTTTTACCCGGCGCAAGATATTGGCCTTGGCTACCACCATGGCCGGATCAACATTGGCCTCGTCTTCCCCGCCTAACTCGGTATAATCCTCATAGACATTTTCGAGGATGTCCCGCAGGGAAAAACGTAGAGGGCTGCGCACAATCCGCACCCGCTCCATAGCGGTGAGGCTCTCCTCGCAACGAGCCTCCAGAAAGGCCAGCGAGTCCTCTACTTTCCGCGTTTCACAGAGAAGCTTCTCCTCTGAGAAATCATAAAACTCTTCTTTTAATTTATCAATATTGCCCTTTAGACTGGACAGGTTTCCCCACTCATAACCAGCCTTTTTTATATGAGAGAGATATTCAAGCCTCTCCTCACATTTGGCAACTCTTTTGCGTATATCTTCCATAATTAAAGTAGAATCCGGGATGCGGAATTATTTAAGTTTTGGTAACTATTCAGCGAAATGCCCGTAATTAGCAATAACCACTGAATGTAACGGCTCAGCTGCACCCACCTAAAACGTCAGTAAGCGATCCAAATTATCACGGAGATAGGGGATATTAGTCAGGATGGGAGCGCCGCTGCCGCTTGTACCCTCCACCACCGCCGCCGCCAGAAATTGCCTGGCCCGTTCCTTGGCCTCCACCATATTTTTCCCCCAGACCAGAGCCAAGGCCAAATTGGGATCATAGTCACTGGGAATCATATATGGCCGGTCGAATGGCACATGGGTATAGGTCGCCGACCATTCCTCCCGGGGCAGCGAAAATTTCGTTATCGTCCCGATCCACGGTGCAAACCCCCTGGCGGGGTCTTCCGCAACTAGCCGCAGTTCGATACTGGCCCCTTTGAACTTAATATTTTTTTGCGCATAGCCGATCTTGTCACCCAGGGCCAAACGGATCTGTTCCTGCAGCAAATTAGGGTGTTTGCCCTGTAAATAACTGATGCGGGCCGAGACATCATTTTCCACCTGAATCCGGGTATTAACCTCTAGCAGATAGGGCCGCCCCTGGCGATCAACAATCCACTCCCAGGTGCCGATATTATCATAACGCACATGCGCCGCCAACTTCAGAGAATATTCAACCACCTGCTCCATAACCTCCTTGGGAGCAAAAGCGTAGGAGAAACACGAGGAATCAAAGCCGGGCGCCGCCTCTAGCCGTTTTTGCCGGCCGGTACTCTGAATCGTACAGTTTCTGGTACCGAAATGCAGCCTTTCGCCATGCCGGCTGCAGAGTAATTGCACCTCAAGATGATTGTAATCCCGCAGACATTGTTCAATCAAGACCCCGCCGTCACCGAACTGGCGCTTGGCATAATTCTGTACCTGCCGGTAAACCCGGCGGAACTGTTCAATCCGGGAGACTTCCTCAATCCCCATACCACCACCGCCGGCCGCCGCCTTGATGAGGATAGAGGGCTCTTTTATATTTTGGCTGAGCTGATCCTCCATAAGCCGGACAGCCGTCTCCTCAGCCTCCATTTCGTTATACATCGGGGTATCTGTCCCCGGAATGGTGGGAATCCCAAGATTATTGGCCACCTTTTTGGTATTTATCTTGTCGCCAAGGTTTTTGATAACCTCCCAATTCGGGCCGATAAAGGTCAGCGCCCGATCCCGAATAGTCACCCGGCGGGCAAAACGAAAGTCTTCTGAGAAGAATCCATAGCCCGGATGAATGGCCGTACACTTCGTATGATCGGCAACCGCGAGAATATCATTGGGGTCGGTATAGCTAGCTATCCGCCACGCCCTGCAGATGTTGCTCTTACTGTCCAGGTTCAAGCGAACGTGTTCCGAGTCCTCATCGCTCCTGGTATAAACCACCACATAATCAAGGCCGAGAGCCTTACAGGCGTTCATAATACGGATGGCAATTTCGCCGCGATTGGCGATTAGTATTTTATCTTTCATTAGCTCTGGCTAAAAGTCCCGCAGGCTCATTTACCTGGGATCTCGCTCACCTGGTTATGTGCAATTTTGTCTAGAAAATAAGGCGAACCAAGTTATGAGTCCTGCCCCCTGAATCACCCGATCCTGTCTTTTTTATCGTAGCAAAGGCGTTATTTTTCGGCTACTATAATCTAATTTAACGATTACAACAATCCGTAACTATTCAGTTACACCCATAACTCAGACGGAATATCCCTCACAAATGGACAGACCATCAACCCCGGCCACGTTCGAGTCCCTTCGCAAACGTCTCTTGAATATCATTGGCCTGGCAAAATCACCAGACACCACAAAAGACCTGGAACAGGAGATCCAGGAATTATTGGAAGATGGTGAAGAACACGGCTTGATAAGCACCCAGGAAGGAATGATGATAAATTCCATTTTCGAGTTGCGAGACACCATGGCCAGAGAGATCATGACCCCCAGGACAGAGATGGTATGCGCCCCGCTCACAGCCTCGGCAGCAGAATTAATCGCCTTGATTACCGAAAACGGTTTTACGAGAATCCCTATTTTTACCGACAGCCTGGACAATATCGTTGGTATTCTGCACGCCAAAGATCTCCTTGGTTGCAGCACCATGAATGAGCCACAGCCCAAGGTCGCTGATATAATCAAACCGCCTCTGCGGATTATGGAAACTTATAAGATCAGTCAATTACTGCGGGATTTCAAAGACAAAAAAAATCACCTGGCTATCGTTACTGATGAATTTGGCGCCACCCGCGGCCTGGTTACTTTAGAGGACGTTTTAGAAGAAATTGTCGGAGAAATTAATGACGAATCCGATAAAGACGATATGGGTTGGCGGATAATCGACAGCCGGACTGTCCTGACCGATGCCAAGGTAGACGTTGAAGAGGTGGAGTCGTTCTTTGATGTCACTCTGCCGAAAGGCCCTTATGAATCAATCGGCGGCCTGGTTATCCACCAGTTGGGCCGTCTGCCGGGGCGCGGCGAGTACATTGAGGTAAGCAATCTATTGCTGCAAGTTATGAGCGCGGATAAACGGCGGATTGCCACCCTGAAGATTACCAATCAGGGGCAAAAAAAGGGTAAAGATGTTTAAGGGCCGTTCATTTTCAAACAACCAACGCCGCAGCCTGGCCTTGCTGAGTGCAGTTCTGCTCTTTGCCGCCGCCCCCGGCATGAGGTCATGTCCCACCGCCGTCTGGGTGGCTCTAATTCCGCTGCTCCTCGCCATTCAGGGGCTTTCTAGTTGGGCAGCCGCCAAGCTCGCTTTTTTTTGCGGCCTGGCCTACTACCTCTCCCTGATCTACTGGATAGTTATTGCCCTCAGTAAATACGGCGGCCTGCCTCTTGGGATTGCCATAGCGGTTATGGCCTTATTGGCGGCCTACCTGGCCCTGTACACGGCAGTCTTCGCCGCCCTGCTGACCTGGCTACGCCGTTGGCCCCTGGTCTTCCGCGCCCCGCTCATCTGGGTTAGTCTGGATTTCGTCAAGGCGCATCTGTTCAGCGGCTTACCCTGGCAGGATCTGGGCTACTCCCAATACCAGCACCCGCTTTTCAATCAAATTGCCGATCTGATCGGTCATAACGGCCTGACATTTTTAATAGTCATGACCAATGCCCTGCTCACTAGCCTTATTTTGGCAAAACAGCGGAACGGCAACGATCATGTGCGGGGGGGGAGCTTAAAGAAATGGCGGCGGGAATCCATACTGCCCCTGGTCATCCTGGCAGGAACCGCCCTTTACAATTTCTGGAGTTATCAACATTGG
>JAADIV010000223.1 GCA_013151175.1 Deltaproteobacteria bacterium
GTTAGAGTAGCGGACTTTTTTGTCGTCGCCTGTCTACCTGCCGTTGTCAGCCGCAGGTTTGGGGCATCCCGGGGAAATAGTTGCGTCTTTATGGCTACCTGATGTTGGTTAAATGACGCATAATGATTTGTCGGGGGCAAATCACTCCCTGTACAAGGAAAGGCGAATGGCCTTAATCTTATCTTAACCCCTTGGTATTTAAGGGTAAAATGAAAAGAATGTGGTTTGTCCGCAGGCGTTGGCATTTAACTTGCTTGTTGAATGGCGGAGTTGGCGGGGGGCGTTTTTGCCCCTTAAATGTAACATCCATGCCCGTTTGCCAGGGCATAACAAAACATGAAAATCGCACCAAGGATAATTCTCTTGGCACGATTTTCATAAAAATGAAGATTGGTGAAAAATGGATAAGTTAACCAGGGGTTGGAGTACTATGTCTCGGTCTAAGGCTGAATATCTTTATGGTCAGGGGATTCCGTTTCTATTGGTTGCCGCCGCCCTTTTGATCTCAATAATTTCTTGCCGGCAAAGTGCTCTCATCAGCCCCTTACCCGCTCCTGTTGCGTTATCTCCGCAGACCAGGGCTGCCGCCTCTCCGCCTCCCGCTGATCTCCAGCGGGAATCACTAATGGGACGGCGTGTATATGACATGAGGGTTAATTCAAGCCAGGAGCTTATTGCCCGGCTGCATGAATTTAATCTTTGGGGTGAAGTGCAGGAAGATGTGCCCTCGGTCATCATTGAGCATTTTCCGGCCGATCTGGCTTTGGTTGATCTGAGCCGTAAGAAGAAGGCCTTTGTGCGGGCCTTGCTGCCGGTGGTAATGGTGGCCAGGGAAGAGGTTATGCAAGAACGTCAGCGTTTATTGACCATCATTGATGAACTGGGCGGCCCGCAGGGTTTGACCTTTTACCCGGAACGGCAGGAGTGGCAGAACGCCATTGCCAGGGAGCAGGCCCTCTTTATTAATGAATTATGCCGTAAATATCGTAGTCGGGATGCTGAGGAATTGCTGAACCGGGTGAATGTTTTACCTGTCAGCCTGATGCTGGCCCAGGGAGCAATTGAATCATCATGGGGTAGTTCCAGGTTTGCCAACCAGGCCAACAACCTTTTCGGGATGTGGACCTGGGGCAAAAAAGGCTTGGTTCCGGCTCGGCGTGCCGCCAATCAAAGTCATAAAATTGCCATTTATGATTCGGTTTTAGACTCGGTTCGGGCTTATATGCTGACCATAAACAGAGTTGGGGCTTACGCTGATTTACGGCGTATACGGCGCCATTCCATGGATGCCGCAGTCGTGGCGGAAGGGCTGATTAATTATTCAGCCGGAAAGGGTGTTTATGTGACTTCGCTGAAAGCTCTGATCAAAAATAATAATCTCGAGACTTATGATAATTGTCGTCTCGTTGATGCCGGTTGATTTCGAAGCCGCGCGACCAGACCTGACGTGGAGTTTTGCGCTTAACCAGAGCGGTTGCGGTTCATGGTTTCGGGTAGTTTCCGGGCTTTACTAAAAAGTTACAACGGGAGTAAATAAGTGACCTCATTATTAGCAGAAGAAGATGACGACTGTGTGAAAAAGGCAACTCTCTACTCCGCCATGGCAGTCTGTTTGCTGGTGGGGTTTCTGGGCGGGATAATATACAGTTCTCTGCATCAGGCTCCGCACACTGCGGTTCACGAGCGGCAGAATCCTGTTGCTCAGGCCCCGTCGGCTGATTCCGCTGACAGCTCACAGCGGGCAGCGATGATTGTCAGCCTGGAAAAGCAGGCTGCGCTCCATCCTGCTGACGGGGAGCTCTGGGTCAAATTGGGAAACGCCTATTTTGATACCAATCAGGCGGTCAAGGCTATTGGTGCCTATACTAAATACCTGGCTCTGCAGCCGGATAATGCCGGGGTGCTCACCGACCTCGGAGTTATGTATCGGCGGGCCGGACAGCCGGATAAAGCCATAGAATGCTTTGATAAAGCCACCGCCATTGACCCTTTAAATGTTCAGGCGCGTTTTAATAAGGGAATTGTGCTTATGTTTGATAAAGATGACAAGGCCGCCGCTATTAAGGAATGGGAGGCCATTGTCAAACAAAATCCCGCAGCCATGGCCGCGGGCGGCAAGACTGTGGCTCAGATTTTGAAAGAGGTAAAGGCCGGCAAAAAATAACTTTTTTGCGGCAGAGGTGCTGCTTTGCCGGTTATCTGGTTATTTGGTTTGCAAGGCGGGGGGTCGGTTTACGGCTCCCCCTTTTTTTTGGCTCTTTGGGATGAAAATCAGGGTAGGGCGATGGGGGTGTGGAGTGGCAGGGTACTTAAATCTTCATCCCGGCGCAGGGCTTTGCCGATCAACAGGCCGAGACGTTCCGCCTCATCCTGCTGGGCCTGAGAGTGGCCGAATTTTTTATAGTGGCCTCTTAAAAGGGTGGAATGTTCCGGAGTCTTGCCGGCAATCTTCATAAATACCCCGATGGTGCGCCATGGTTCATGGCATGGATGTGAAAAAATCAAGCTGTTGGGGATACGCGCCCCATAGCGCCGCAGCATGGCCTTCAGACCCCATTGGTGCATACGCCAATACCCCCGGCAGGAGATGAGGGGCAGGACGGTCCGGCCGCTGAAGAGCTTTTTCCCGTAATGGTCGATAAGATAAAGAACAGGGCCGCTGGGGTTATACGACCAGGTTGGCCCCGCCAGAATTATCAGATCAAAATGTTGATTTACCTGCTTGGAAAGGGGGCAGATGGGGTTGCGCCGCCGGAAGAGGGTGAGAATCATCATTACCAGGCAGGCGCCGATGGAGCCGGTGGGAAATTTTAAGTGAACCACGGGCTCAATTCTTTCTTTCAGCACTTGATGGCCATTCTTTTCCAGGCCGGTTTTAAGACGCCTTATCAGGCAGCTCGTCTGACCGCTGAAGGAATATGAAAGGATGAGAATTCTTTTTTTTCTGGTTATGGTCATGAAAAAATGTCAATTTGGAGGTGATGTCCCCGTTACGCCTGCCGGGTGAAATTTCAATTGCCGCCATAATAAGATTATATTATCGTGTCTGCAACTGCAATGTGCATAAACAGGCAGCTTGAGAAAATAAAATTAATTGGTAACTATTCAGCAGGGCGCGGGAAAGATGGGTGGTGATTATGGAAAATCCTTATGATGTAATAATTATCGGTGCCGGTCTCTCCGGTTTAAGCGCCGCCCATTTTCTGGCGAAATTGTCTCAGGCTGATCTGCGGGTTGCCATTATAGAAAAGACCTCCCGGCCGGGGGGAGCCATAAAGACCTTTAACTCAGAGGGTTATCAGGGGGAATGGGGGCCGCATGGCTTTCTTGATAATACCCCGGAAAGTCAGGAGCTTCTGCGTGATATTGATCTCTACCGCGAGGCCCAGCAGGCCCCTTTGGGCGATTTCTTCCGCTATATGTGTCATCAGGGCCGCTTGGAGCGGCTGCCCCAGAGCCTGAGCACGGCCTTAAAGACCCCGCTTATTCCCATGGGCGGGAAACTGCGGGTAATGGCTGATCTCTGGAAGCGGCCGAAGATGGAGGATCAGACCATTGCCGACTGGGTGAATTATCGTTTTGGCCCGGCCATTCTTCCTCTGGTCGATGCCGCTGTCAGCGGTACCTTTGCCGGGGACTTTAACCGATTGAGTATTGATGCTGTTATGCCTGGCGTCCGGGCGCTTGAAAAGGAGACCGGCTCGGTACTGCGGGGGCTTATCAAGAAAAAGCGGGCGGCGAGGGGCGCAAGCAAATTGGCCCGTCTGCCCTCCATGCTTAATTTCCCCGCCGGCATGGAGAGTCTGGTCAAGGCCCTGGCCGCTAAAAAAGAAATTAAATATAATGCCGCGGTCA
>JAADIV010000062.1 GCA_013151175.1 Deltaproteobacteria bacterium
AGGTCAAGACAAACTTTATTTTTAGTAACTATTCAGCAGCACCCCATCTCGGAGTCTATTGTTACTTTTAGATATCACGCTGAATAGTTACGTTAGTTCATAACCGACAATATTTTATGCCCTGCCAACTCAAGAGCCTTGACTATGGGATCAGCATCACAGCTTGCCAAGCGGAAATAATATACCTTTTGCCTGGACGTCCCCTTACCGTCTGTGGCCATATTCAATATTTCACCGCCGTTTTCCATAATGATTCCGGTAACCATATCAACATTGCCGCATTTTTCATCGACCTGAACATCAAGGCGGGTTGTGGCCTTCAGCAATCCCATGACCTCAATAAAAGCCGCCAGTAAATCCGAGGCAGTAATAACACCTAGCAATTCACCGTCTTCTAACACCGGCAGGCCGCCTATTTTATTCTCAAAGATGATCTTCGCCGCGTCCTCTACACTGGCTTCGGCATCAATGGTTATGGGATTAGACACCATTACCTGATGCACGGGAATATCCTCAACCATCGCCGGAAAGGAGAACTGCCGCAAATCACTTTCCGTGATAAATCCTACCAATTGACCGCCATCAACAACGGGCAAATGCCTGATATTATGTTCCTTCATTAAAAGAACCGCAGCCGGCAACAGGGCGGAACGGCTGATAACTACGGGATTCTTACGTATCCAATTCTTAACTTTCATCCAGAAATCACCTTTTAAAAATTACACAACGCCGCGCGGGCCGTTATACCGCCCAAACCAACCTAGATAGAGGCACTCCATATAAAAATTATCTTTGCAAGAAATCACAATTTAATTTACCTTGCATCTTTACGATATTTCAGGGTGTAGTCAAGATAAATCAGACAAGACATAAAACATAATGAACAAATCGAACAAAGACCTGCCAACCGAGGCGTCCAAAGAAACAATGACTAGCGTCAGGGACAGGATTGATGCCATCGACGACCAGATACTGCTCCTGCTGAAAGAACGGCTTTTATGCGCCAAGAGCATAGGACGTCTGAAGAACAAGGTTAAACGGGCCAAATGGGACCCTTTGCGGGAACGGCAGATATTTGAGCGGCTGTCAGCCCTGAATAACGGCGCCTTCCCCACCGAACCTCTGCACAGCATATTCCGGGAAATAATTACCACCTGTCGATTATCGCAAAAGGCCGTAACCGTTGGCTATCTGGGGCCGGAAGCGACATTTTCCCATCTGGCCGGGGTAAAATATTTTGGCCAGTCCGCCAAATTCATCCCTAGCGAAACCATCGAAGATATTTTCCATGACGTGGAACATGGCCGGATCACCTACGGTATTGTGCCGGTGGAAAATTCTATCGAAGGCTCCGTTACCTCGACCCTGGATTCATTTATTAAATACCGGGTTAAAATCAGCGGCGAGGCAAATCTGGCAATCAAGCATAATCTGGTTAATTACAGCGGCGCCATGGAAGATATAAAGACGGTTGTCTCACATTCTCAGCCCCTGGCGCAATGCCGGCAATGGCTGAGGAAAAATCTTGCCAATATCCCCTGCCAAACCGTGTTCAGTACCGGAGTCGCAGCGCAAATGGCCCAAAAAGACCACAGCACCGCAGCCATCGCCAGTTCATTGGCCATTAAAACCTATGATTTGCAGGTTGTAGCTCAGGGCGTGGAGGATTATCGAGGTAACACTACCCGTTTTTTACTGATCGGCCAGAAATCCCTGCCCAAAAGCGGCAAGGACAAAACCTCCATATTATTGAGCCTCCCGGATCGGCCGGGCGCCCTGAACAATGCCCTGAATATTCTGGCCGAACACGGTATAAATCTGACCAAAATAGAGTCAAGGCCGGTAAAGGGCGAGGTTGGGAAGTATATGTTTTTTATTGATATCCTGGGGCATATTGACGACAAGATTGTCAGCCAGGCCGCAGACCGCTTGCGGGAGATCTGCACCAGTTTCGAGTGGCTCGGTTCATACCCCCAGGTTGATGAGACCAATTAGCAGCCGATCCGGGATTACCCAAACCGCAGCAATTTCGGCCTTCTCGAACACAACTGCTGAACCATTGCAATGGGACTACCACTCAAGTCTTAATTTATTATCCAGGGCATTAACTGTGGCCGGTTTTACCATGATACTATCTCCCAGTTCATGGTGAACGCCCTGATTGGCAGGCAATTCACCCTCCAGAAGAAAGTCCTTGAGAACCACCTGCACCTTACGATTCCGTTTATCCAACACAAAGGCTGCCAAGCGCCCGTCCTGGTGTTTTTCCAAGTAGTGGAGCAGCCAATACCGGTGCCGCTGCTGACGAACCTGGTTGAGGCGAGACTGGGCGGCGCTGATAAGGTGAGCGATGCCCCGCAGATCAAGCTCGCTAAATTGCGCGCCCCGGCCCGCCAGAATACCGCTAATCTGGCGCTGCATCACCAAATCAAGTAACCTCCTGATGGGTGAAGTGGTGGTTGTATATTGCTCTACCCCCACTCCGTCATGACGTTTTGGGGTGGTATCAAGAATCCCCCGGGAAAGAAACCGCCGTTGCCGAAACAGGATAAAAATATCATTATCGGGACGTTTAAAAAACCGTTTACGGGCCGGCCCCTGCGAACGGAACAGGCCCGGTTCCTGTCTATCGGCCAAAAAACGGGCCGCCAGACTATTCGCCATAACCATAAACTCCGCCACCATGAGCCGCATTGGGGTGTCAACAGGCAAAAGGTCAACCCGCTCCACCGCGCCATCAACGCCAAAGCGGCACACCACATCGGGTATTGGAATGACCAAAGCACCGGCCTCAATCCGATTATCGTACAGGCATCTGCTCAACATGGCCAGATCCTGTAAATCAGAGTCAGAGGACAGGAGATTTTCCGCCTCCTCGTAGGTGAGCTGCCTCTTGACATTAATCACACTCTTGACAATCCGGTAATCGGCAAGCGCACCGGCGGGAGTAAGGGTAACGATATAGCTTAAGGCCGCCCTGTCCTGATCCGCCAACAAGCTCAAAGCCCCTTCCGATAATTCAGGCGGCAGCATAGGTACCGTGCCATCGGCAAAATAAAGTGAGGTAGTTCTGGCCTCGGCCTCACGATAAAGGGGACTGCCGGGAATAATGGAGTGGGCCACATCACTTATGTGAATCCCAACCTCAAAATTACCATCGGTCAATTTGGTCACATGGAGGGCATCGTCAAAATCACGGGTAGAAGGCCCGTCAACCGTGAATATAGGTAAGCCGCGCAGGTCGGCACGTTTGACCGACAAATCTTCACTACCGAGCCTGGCTATAATTTCTGTGGTTTGGGCCTTGGCCTCATTGGAGAAGTCAAGAGGCAGCTGCGCCCGCAGGAGGGGTATATTTTCGTGTTCCGACCATTGGCCGCATTTTACCAACAGATGAAAAATTGCATGGGGAGTTGTAAGCCCGGCCCGCTTTAGAAGTTCCCTGGCCACGAGAAAATCATCTGCCTCCTTATCAAAGAGGTAGTAATCGCGCAAAAGCTCAAGACAGTCCGGCGGAACCGTAACCGTCTTCCCCTCCCAGAGTTCACGAAGAGCCGCCGCGCCGCTGACCAACATCGCTTCCTGGCGCCCTTCTTCCTCACGCTTGGCCAGGAGCTGTTCCACTGCTTCAGGGGTATGGGCCAGCAGCTCGCCATTTTTGTACTTAAAATAGAGCTTATCATTGAATACTGCCCGCAGGAGGGCCGCCACCTCATCATCACTGGCACTGCCGCCAAAGCAGAGATCCGCCAAAAAAATGGCGCTGAAGTTCAGGCCGCCCTCATCCACTACCAACTGCCAAAGCTCCTGCAAGCCTACCGGCAGAGCGATCCC
>JAADIV010000137.1 GCA_013151175.1 Deltaproteobacteria bacterium
CGAAACAACTGCCCCGCTCCATCAGCATAAGATTATTATTGCCGGACTCCTTAATTTTACCAACGGCATATTTCATGTCCCAGGGCGCCATAAACTGGCCTTTTTTTAAAGTAATTGCCTTACCGCTCCTGGCAACCGCCACCAATAGATCCGTCTGACGGCATAAAAAGGCCGGTATCTGAATAATATCCAGAACCTGGGCCGCCGCTTCCACCTGACTCACTTCATGAACATCCGAGACCACGGCAATGCCGCGTTGGCGAATACCGGCAAGTATCCGCAGACCATCGACCAGGCCCGGCCCCCGGAAGGAATCCAGCGAGGTGCGATTGGCCTTATCGAAAGAGGATTTAAAGACATAAGATATACCAAGGCGGGCGCAAATTTCCGCCATCTCGCCGGCGACCAGATTGGCCAGTTCTTCCGACTCCAGAACACACGGCCCCGCCAATAACAAAAAAGGCCGGCCAGAGCCGACCTTGATTTGTTCATTAATTATTACATCATGCCGCATTTTTGTTTTTCCATTTTTCATTATTGCCTAGAGCCGCCTTAATAAAATCACGAAACAAGGGGTGTGGTTTCATGGGGGTGGATTTGAATTCCGGGTGAAACTGACAGCCAAGAAACCAGGGATGATCCGCCAGTTCAACAATTTCAACCAGGTTATTGTCCGGCGATGTACCGCTGACAACCAGACCTTTCTTCACTAATAACTCCCGGAAATCGTTATTAAATTCATAACGATGACGATGGCGCTCCTCCAGATCTTCGGTGCCGTAAGCGGCATGGGCCGCGGTATCTTTAACAAGACGGCAGGGGTACGCCCCCAGGCGCATCGTACCGCCAACATCGGAGTTTTCATCCCGAATCTGCACCTTGTCGGTACGGTGATCGTACCATTCCTTCATCAGGTAAATAACCGCCTGCCCGGTTGCATCGGTGAATTCCATGCTATTGGCATCTTTTAAACCGGCCAGATTGCGGGCAAATTCGATAACGGCCAACTGCATACCAAGGCAAATTCCAAAAAACGGTATTTTCTTTTCACGGGCAAAGGTAATGGCACAGATTTTCCCTTCAGTCCCGCGTTTACCAAAACCGCCAGGCACCAAAACTCCATCACAGCCGGTTAATAATTCTCCCGCCCCGGTATTGTCCAAATCCTCAGCGCTTACATAACGCATCTTCACCTTGCAGTCATTGGCCACCCCGCCGTGCACCAATGCCTCGTGCAGACTTTTGTATGATTCGGTCAGGTCAACATATTTGCCGATAATGGCAATGGTAACCTCGTTGGCAGGACATTTGATTTTACGGGCCAAATCTTCCCACGGTTCAAGATGGGGGGCGCCAGTCCAGATATTCAAATGCTTGAGAATTTTATCGTCCAGCCCCTCTTTGTGCAGACAGAGCGGCACATCGTAGATACTTTCCACGTCCTGGGCGGTAATTACGTCACTGGCCTCGACATTGCAAAACAGGGCAATCTTGGCCTTTATATCATCAGACAACTGCGTTTCCGTTCGGCAGAGCAGGATATGGGGTTGAATACCAATGGCCCTTAATTCCCGGACACTGTGCTGGGTAGGTTTGGTCTTGACCTCACCGGCGGCCTTCAGATAGGGTACCCAGGTAAGGTGGATATACAGGACATTGGCCGGACCCTGGTCGGTTCTGAACTGGCGGATAGCCTCCAGAAACGGCTGACCTTCAATATCACCAATAGTCCCTCCTATCTCAATAATAGCAATATCAACCGAGCCGTCAAGCTGCAAGATAGCCGCTTTGATCTCATCGGTGATATGGGGGATAACCTGCACCGTGCCACCGTTATATTCACCGCGCCGCTCCTTGGTGATTACCGAATTATAAATACGCCCGGAAGTGTAGTTATTCCTCTGCCCCAGAACCGCGTGGGTGTAACGCTCGTAATGGCCCAGGTCAAGATCCGTCTCGGCCCCGTCATCGGTAACATACACCTCTCCGTGTTGAAATGGGTTCATGGTTCCCGGATCAACATTGATATAGGGATCAAGCTTCTGAAAGGTTATGGTCAGGCCGCGACTCTCCAGCAGGGCGCCAATGGAGGCCGCCGCTAGCCCCTTTCCCAATGAGGAAAGAACCCCGCCGGTGATAAAAATAAATTTGGTCTTTTTACTATTGTCTTTCATAAGGTAGCCTTTAAATAAGATAGAGAGTTAATGGCGGGATGGTAATCCAAATTATGGCAAATTCATAGCGATTTTCAAAAAACTACATTATCATTTCACGATGTATTTTGCAAACCACAAGCTGAAATTATGCCTGCTTTTTCTTATCGCCCTGCAAATAATATCCTGTGGCAAGGCCCACAAACAGCGGGGTGATCTGCATAAGGCAGTTAAAAAGGCTGTCGTGATAAAGAGCTGCCGGGATTGTCACGCCGTCACTCTTGACCAGAGCCACGCCATACCCTGTGTCGTCTGCCACAAAGGCCGCAGTATGGCGGCAAATCAGAAAGATGCCCATAGGGGGATGATCGCCGCCCCAGCCGACCCGGATAATATGCGGATATGCGGTAAATGCCACCCCGTAATTGTCGCCAATGCCGGCAAAACCCGTCATTTCACCTTAGATAAGGCCGTGAATATGGTACGCCAGTCATTTGGGGCCAAAAAAATATCTTCACTTCTCCAAATACCACCAGTCAACAAACCGTTGACGGCCCTCAACCTGGTTGATGACCTGCTGCGCCGCCGTTGTCTGCGCTGTCATCCCTATTATCGGGGTGATCCGTATCCGGCCACCAGACATGGAACTGGCTGTGCCGTCTGTCATCTTGCCTACGATAATGGCAAACTCATCAGCCACAAGTTTATCCGTCCAGGTGACAAGCAATGCCTGAGCTGCCATTACGGCAATTTTGTGGGGGCGGATTATTATGGCCGCTTTGAACATAATTTTAACTGGGAATACCGCACCCCATTTACAGCGAATGACGATGATCTTAAGGTGCGGCCTTACGGGATAAGATTTCAGCAATTGACCCCCGACATTCACCAGAAGCATGGTATGGCGTGCATTGACTGTCATTCGGGGCGGGAGCTTATGGGCGGCAACGGCAGGACAAAGATTACCTGCTCTGTCTGTCATTTCTATAAAGCCAATGGCCCGCATCCCGCCAATCTGCGGTTTGTCGGGGGGAAACTCTGGCTGAAGACGGTTAAGGGGAAAACACTGCTCGTACCGCAGGCGGTTAATCCGGCCCATAAGTATGTAAAAACAGCCGCCTGTCAGGTATGCCACGCCCAGTGGAGCTTTAACGATGAGGGAGTTTATCTTCTCCGCCAGGACAGCGATGATTTTGAGGAATGGGCGCCCCTTACCCGCCAGGGTGATTTTGAGGTGGAAAAAGAGCTTGAGGCCAGTATCTTCCAGGATAACCTGCCCGACGGGCCGCAGATGACCGATAAAATATCCGGGCAGAACAAAGCGGGAATCTGGCTGAAGAGTTACCGGCTGCGGCGTTGGGAGCCAGTGCGGATATGCCGCGACAGCAATAACATCTTACAGGTGTGCCGGCCTATTATGGATCTGTATCTATCATATACCGATACAAAGGGTAAGGTCATTTTTGCCAATATCACCCCGGCTAAAAAATATGCCCGGTTCAGGCCTTATACCCCCCACACCACCGGCAGGGCAGGTATCTTTTTCAGACAGCGCCTGCACCAGAATTTATACAAAGGACATAATAGCAGCTGATGCCAAGAAAGATGCCGCCCTTTTATGCGGGGGCAGGCAACCATAACACATATAACAAAATATTCACCAAAACGTAACTGTTC
>JAADIV010000181.1 GCA_013151175.1 Deltaproteobacteria bacterium
CAGGCGCTAGTACATAAGCCGGTAAACGGCCGTATCCCCAAAAATTACAAGGATGGAGGTTATATGTCTAAAATTCCTCTTGATCCCTGGGGAAATCCGTATATCTATCTAAGCCCCGGTACGCATGGTGATTACGATCTGCTTTCCTATGGCGCTGACGGTGAATCGGGCGGTACAGGGAAAAATGCCGACATCGCCAATTACAACATTGAATAACCGGGGATTTACCCTGATTGAGCTGTCGATTGTTCTATTCATTATCGCTCTGACGGCCTCCCTGACCATGCCGCTTCTCGGCAATATCGGCAATGGTAATCTGCACAGCGCCAGCCGCCGCTTGGCTGGCACCATCAAATATTTCTACAACGAGGCGGTGCTTGAGAAAAAAATATATCGGCTCACCTTTGACCTTGATCATGCCGCTTATTGGGTTGAAAGGCAGAAAGCGGATGGTGAGTGGTCGGCGTTGTCCGGGAGAATGGGTGGCAGAAAAAAGTTGCAGGGTTCGGTTCTGATGACGCGGGTTTATATCAATGGCCGGGGGGCTTTTATCTCCGGTCAGGTCAGCATGAAGATCTATCCCGCCGGTTGGCTTGATGAGATGACACTCTATCTCAAGGACGGCAAATATAAGCAAACCCTGCGAATTTCGGCGCTTACCGGTACGACCGAGTTTTATGATGGCTATCGTGACTTCTAAGAACGGTTTTACCCTGCTTGAGGTGATGATCGCCCTGGTGATACTGGCGATTTCCCTTACCGCGTTGCTCTCCCTGGCCAACCGGACAATATTGATGCAGGCTGAACAGCAAAATATAACTCTGGGCACCCAGTTGGCGGAAAGCAAGCTGACGGAGTATGAAACCATGCGCCAGTTGGGGCACGATGATGACAACGGCGCCGATGCGGGTGTATTTGCCAAGCCTTTTGCGCGTTACAGGTGGAATGTCGCCCTTAAAGATACGGCTTTGCCGGATGTGCTGCAGGTAACGGTTACTGTTCTCTGGGGCGCGAAGAAGGATAACGATATGGTCAGCCTGACCTCTTTTGTTTTTCGCAGAGAGGGGGGGCTTAGATGAAAAGGCCGGCGGCGGGTTTTACTTTAATAGAGGTGCTGGTGGCGCTGACCGTGGCTGCCATGGTTATGGGTATGGTGTATGGTGTCGTTCGCGGTGTCAGTTCCGCCAAGCAGGAACTTGAGCATGAGAGTGACGGATTTCATCAGGCACGGGTGCTTTTTGGGCGAATGTCGCGTGAAATCCGCAGTGTTTATTTTGTCGCCGACCGGCCGGAGACGCTCCTGCGCGGCGGTCTTGATGATAATAATAATTTTTTCCTTGAGCTGACCACTACGGCAACTTCACCGTCTCTGCCGGTGGCAGCCGGAATTTCACGGGTGCGCTACGAGATGCGTGCCGACCCCGATATTGCCCCGCCCCTGTTGCTGTTGGTGCGCCAGGAATGGGCGTTATTGCCAGGGGGTGATGCCGGGGAAATGGAGAGCCGTCTGAGTAACGGTGTATATGCCTTCCGCCTGCGTTTTTTTGATGGCAAGAACTGGCAGGATAAGTGGGATACGGCCCGGCAGGGACGCCTGCCGCGTATGATTGAGATGTACCTGGAAATTGAGGTGGCTGGTAAGCGTCTGCCGTTTATGACAACGGTGGCGGTTCCGCAGGTCATGGGGGTATGAACAACGTGCGTCTTGGCGGTGAAAAAGGTATGGTGCTGCTCTTGGTGTTGGTGGTTGTCGCCCTGCTTTCCGCCTTGATCAGCGAATTCGCCTTCTCTTCGCTTATTGATCTGCGTTTGGCGGAGACCTATCGTGACAGTACCGGCGCCTATCATCTGGCCAGGGGCGGGGTGCGCGCCGCCCGGATGATTCTCAGTAACGACACCAATACCTTTGACGCGCGTAGTGAGATGTGGGGCGGCGGGGTAGCGAATTTACCCGTTGGCGGCGGCAGAATTTCTGTAACCATTGAGGATCTTGACGGCCTGTTGGACATTAACGCATTGGTTGTAGGCAATAATCCGCAGGTTGAACAAAAAAAACGCTTGCAGCGCCTCTTTGCAAATATTGGTCTGGAAGATCCGCAAAATCTGGTGGCGGCTCTCATCGATTGGCTAGACAGTGACGATGAGGTCTATTACAAGGATGGCGCGGTGGGGGCGGAAAGCGCCTATTATCTGGGGCTAGATCCGCCGTACCGGGCTCATAACGGCAGAATCGGTACCATGGAAGAACTGGCTCTGGTGAAGGGCTTCACCCCTGAGGTGGTGGCACGCATCAAGCCGTTTGTAACCCTGTACGGCAGTATGCGGATTAACTGCAACAGTGCTCCTGCCGAGGTTATGGCAACGCTGTACCTTAATAGTGATCAGCCGGTCTCTCTTGATGACGCCCAGAGTATTGTCGCGGCCCGTAATAAGAGGCCGTTCAGAACGGTGAGTGATTTTATAAAGGTGCTTCCCGGTCTGGCCGCCCTTTTCCCGACCGGCCGCCGCTTGAGCTATAGTCTCAAATACACGAGCGATTTTTACCGGATTGTGTCGCAGGCCTGGATTAACGATGGCAGCAGATCGGTTACTGCGGTGGTACAAAAATCGAAGAATCGCATTCTTTTTTTAAAGGTCGATTAAGCATTTTATCTCATTGCCAATGAGTTGGCGTTATATTAGAATCCCAAAAATTACCTTAAAATTCGGAGCTTGCTCCAGTTAGTTGAGGCGGTTATTTCCCATGGTGAAGAAATATATCGGTGTTGATATAGGCAGTGAGACTATACGGGTCGTGAGCCTTTCTCTGGTTAAGGGTGTTCCTGTTTTTATCAATGCCAGTGAACGGCAGGCGGTAACGGCGGCGGATCGCTCGCAGGCATTGAATGAGATGCTAGGCGAGGTCGCTTTCGGTGACAGGGTTGCCGCCGCTTTGAGTACGGTGGGCAGTTATTGCCGTCGTTTGGAATTTCCATTCAGTGAGGCCAGGAAGATAGATCCGGCTGTGGCTCTGGAGATGGGCACCCAGTTGCCCACCAGTGATGAGTTGGTTTGCGATTTTCTGGCGCCCCGCTCCAACGGCGATATTTTTACGGTGTCGGCGGCCGCGGTTAAACGTGATGCTGTACTGGATATTCTCTCCCTGTTTACAGAGGCCGGGCAGCCGTTGCACCTGTTAGACCTCAGCCCCTTTGGCTACGTTGCCGCTCTCGCTGAAACCATTGTCGATGGTGTGCTAGGGGTGGTCACAGACGAGGTCACCGTGGTTCAGATCAAAGCCGGCCAGGTGGTATCTTTTCTTACTATGCCCCGTCGATCCCAGGATAGCGGCGAACATTTGGCTGCCGTGATTCAACGCTATTACCGGACGTTGGCCAAGGCCGGAGGCAACCAGGCGGAGATATTTCTCATCGGCGCGGGGGCGGGGGATGAGTTGTGCCGGGCCTTGCGGGATAAGGGCTTGGCTCCGCGATATCCACCTTTGCTCATTGATAAGCAGCCCATGGCGCCGGCCATGCTGCCGGCGGCGGCTTTGGCCTTGCGGGCAGCTCTGCCGGGCAATATCCGCTGCTTTAATTTTCTGAAAGGCGATCTGGCCCCAAAGAACGAATGGGTCGGTCTGCGCTTGCGGCTCATTGTCATGGCGGCTCTGGTGGGTCTGACCGTTATTTTTGCGGTGACAGGCGCCTATCTTAATTACGGGCATCAACAGAAAAGGGCGGCGATGCTGAAGGCCGAAACTATTGCCATCTTTCGCCAGACCTTTCCCGATATCCACATCATTGTTGATGTGCCGAGCCAGATGCGCACCAATCTGGCGGCGTTGCGGGAAAAGGCGCGGTTGCTAGGTGTTGGCAAGAGCCGGTCGGCACTCAACGTGCTGCGCGAGCTTTCGGTCCGCATTCCCCGTAATCTCAGCGTTGATATTCGGGAGATTGTTTATGAAGACGGCCAATTGCATATTAAGGGAAGCACCTCTTCTTTCGAGGCGATTAACCGGCTGTCCCAAGCTCTAGCGGCGTCTCCATTGTTTCAGCAGCCGCAGATTGCCGATGCCAAGATGGGCCTCGCTGGGGGGCGGGTTGATTTCAGTATGACCGTTAAAAATTCTGCGGAGGACAGCCAATGATTAGTCGTCTTTCCCTGCGGGAGAAAATTTTTGTCTTTTCGGGCGCCGCCGTGTTATTGATCCTTATCTTGTGGCTAGGGGTGTTCAGGCCGTATCAGAATGGCCTGGCAATAGCCAAAATCCGCATTCACAGCCGCCAGCGGCAGCTTAAGGATGTTCGGCAGCTGCAACAGGAATATTTTAGTCTGCAGAGGGCGATGACAACAGCGGAAAAAAAGCTGTCCGGCACAACGCGCGGCTTCACTCTGTTTCCCTTTATCGAGGCGGTTACTAGCCGCCTTGGTGTGCGCGATAAGCTTGTCTCCATGCGGCCTCAGCCCGCCCAGATCCAGGGGGATTATCGGGAGGAATCGGTGAAAATCAGGCTAGAGCGGATTAATCTGAGCCAATTGGTGCGGCTGCTTTACGGTATTGAGGAGTCCAATGCCGCCCTGCACCTGAAAAAAGTACGGATCAAGCCGCGTTTTGATAACCGTAACCAGTTTGATACCGACCTTATTATCTCGTCTTTGCAGAGGACTTCCTGATGGGGGAACTGAAATCCCAATTATCGGCAACAGCCGGCCTCATAACGGCGTTTATCTCCAGGCGGTTCGGTCGTTTTCTCCTGCCTCTTGCGTTTCTGCTAGTATTTTTATTGGGCTTTGTCACAACGGTTTTTGTCTATTTCCCCAATACCGGTTTGCGGGATTATGTTGTTGCCTCGCTGCAACGACAAACCGGTTCCCACGTTGCCATTCATGATCTTTCTTTTTTGCCGTTGCTGACCCTGAAGGCCAGGGGTATTAGTTGGCAGTCGCCGGTAAAAGACTTAACGCTGGTGATCGATAGTTTTTCTGTTTCCCCGTTATGGACTACCCTGATGGGCGCTAATCCGGCTGGTCGTTTTCATGCCTCAGTTGCTGGCGGAACGATTTCCGGGCATGTTGCCAAAGATGGCAGCGGCACAGTCATCCTGGCCGGTGTTCACATCGGTTCTATTTTGGCAGAAAGCTCTCACTTTCCGGTAACCGGCAGCGTTGCCGGTAATATTACCGCCGATCAGCCCATGGATTTACTCAAGGGGAAGACGAGTTTTAACTTGGAGGCTAACAATTTAAAGGTTGGGGGATTGGCCGGCCTCGGCCTGGCCAGAAGCGAGTTGGCGTTTGGTCGTTTATGGCTGCGCGGCACGGTTACGGGGCAGGTCTTACGCCTGGAAGATCTGCGCAATGAGGGCGGCGGACTCTCTATCACCGGCCATGGTACTGTGCTGCTCAATAAATTGCCCCGGCGCTGCCGCCTCAACCTGCGGCTTAAGATGCGGCCCGGCGCCCAACTCTCGTCCGCGTCATTCAAACAGCTTCTCCTGCTTGGCGGCTTGAAGGCCGGTGCTGACGGCAGCTATAATTTCCGGCTTGTCGGCACCATGGCCCGGCCGATTTTGCGTTGATTGGCGGACATACCTTGAAGCTGACAATAAAAAAAATTGCGATCGTCCTTTTTACCGTTCTGCAGGTCTCCGCCTGCGGCGGTATGCAAAGCCGGACTGCTAATCTCCTGGCGGCGGATTATCATAATATGACTATGGTGGATTTACATACCTATTACCGGCAATTAAGCGATCAGCTTGGCCTGGTAACCTACGCAGTTCGCCAGAGCGCCAATTCTCTGTGGAAGAGTAGTGATGATGTAAAGGGCCTGGCGGGTCTCAGGAAACGTTGGAACGAGGTAAATTCGGAGCTTCTCCGGCGGCAGAATGACAGCGCTCGCTCCCCCAAGACGGGGGTTAGAAACGATGGGAAAATCCCAGGCTAGTGGTGTATGAGGTCCAGTCTACCTCATTGAGTGTGCCGTGGTTGATGGTTCCATCGGCCATGACATTTGTGGTTGTGCCATCTTTGCCGGAAAAATCGCGGTAAGCGAAGAGAATATCAATATTCCAACTGTTGGCAAGCAGATAGCGGCACCTCAGGGTACCTGCTAGCCCGGTGCCATTATTGGCATTGTGTCTGAAACTTATTGGTTGGTCTGGGCTGTTTCGCAGGTTCCAGTCGGCTTTGCCCTCGTAGTCAACCCAGTGGTATTCAATGGAACCGAGGAGAGAGAAGTGCCGCCATGGGCGCAGTTCCAGGTCAAGCCCGGCAAAGGGGCCGCGCCACTTGCTTATATAGGTGCTGTCCGGCGCGGCGATGGGCGCGGCGGTTGGTATAAGCTGTCTGCTGCCGGTGAGACTGAGATTTTGTTCATGATAAGAATAGCCGCCGAGCCAACCGAGAGTTAAATGGCCCTGTTGGTAATCTTTCTCGAAACCCAGGCCAATGCTAGCGTCTATGACATTGCTGTTGTTTAAGGAACTGTTTGCGCGGAAGACTTCGTTGGTACGGTTATTGCCGTGGTAGTCGGAATAGCGGGCCGCGCCATCGGTGAGCCAACCATAGTCCAGGGAGCCGCGAATATAGGTACGGTAGTCAACATGATTGTTGCCAACTGCCACTTTCCCTCTGGCTCCCACCTGCCAGATGTCCAAATCCCGCAAGTCTGCGGCCGTCAGGACGTTGACATTCTGACCCGCCTGGCTGCCGGCGGTATTCCAGTCAAGCTGATCGACCCGGAACCCGGTATCAAGGCCGAATTCCAGGCTGTGGATAGTTTCGGCACAGGCCTTTTCTGGTGGCGGCATCATTCCAGTCACTAGTAACAGGCCACAAAACAGGGGGAGAAAAATTGGTCTCATACGGTTATTGTCTCCAAGGCAGTCTTTTAAAAACCTCCCCATCATAGTCCATTTGCGGGAGTTGGTCAAATTTGTTGTCGGCCGGCGGCCTTAGGACTTTCAGCAAGAAAGATAACGAAAATATGCCCTTACCTTCATTTATATCAGAACTTGATAATCTTAAACTGGCTGCCGCCGAAGTTGCCGCGAGCGGCCCAGGCCAAATAGCAGGCGGTGTGGAGGATCTTTGTCTTAACTCCACTCTGCGCCTGATAAGGTGTCATTGGCTGAATCTGCCGGCCCGGCTGCGGGGAAACCATCCTCTCCCTGATCCTGAGCCGGGTGAGGAATATGTTTTAATCTATTACTACGCGGGTGAGTTGAAAATTGCGGCGGCTGAGGCCGGTGATATATTGGCCATAAAGATCATAGCGGCAGATATTAGCCGGGAGGACGCCGCCAGGGAAGGCGGGGTGGTGATTGGCGTTATTGATCGGATTATCGCGGCCGCCGTCCAGCGTGGTTTATTGTTGCAGCCGCCCTCGAAAATCAGGCGTAACGCCGCTTTCCCCGCTGGCCTGGATATAGCCGCCAATTTTTTTACCGCCGGGGTTTTCACCCTGCAATGGCATATTACCCAAACCTGCGATTTGCACTGCAAACATTGCTATGACCGCAGTGAGCGCCCCCCCCTGGCCCTTGACCGGGGGCTGAAAATATTAGATGACCTGCGGCTCTTCTGCCTGGATAATAATGTCCAGGGGCAGGTGTCATTTTCCGGTGGCAACCCCCTGCTCTATCCCCATTTTTTTGAGCTGTATCAGGCCGCGGTTGAGAGAAACTTGCAGGTGGCGATTCTTGGTAATCCGGCCCCGCGTGCTGTTATGGAAAAAATTATTGCCATTCAGCGGCCCGCCTTCTATCAGGTCAGTCTGGAGGGCCTGGCAGAACATAACGATTATATCCGCGGGCCGGGGCATTTTGGCCGTATCATAAAATTCCTCGCCCTGCTCAAAGAATTGCAAATTTACAGTACGGTCATGCTTACCCTGACCCGTGTAAATTTAAACCAGGTAATTCCTCTGGCCGCCGAGCTTCGTGGCCGGGCCAACGAATTCACCTATAACCGCTTGGCCATGGTTGGTGAGGGTGCGTCCCTGCTCTCGGTCAGGCCGGAGGATTATGCCGCCTTTGTGGCTGCATACCTTGCCGCTGCCCGGATAAATCCTCTCATCAGTCTCAAGGATAATCTGCTCAATATCAACCGCCGCCAGTATGGTCTGCCGCCCTTTGGCGGTTGTGCCGGATATGGCTGCGGCGCGGCCTTTAATTTCTTTGCCGTCCTGCCTGACGGCGAGGCGCACGCCTGCCGGAAGCTGCCGTCATATATAGGCAACGCCTTTGAGCAGAGTATCAGTGAAATTTATTATGGGGAGGCGGCCCGCCGGTATCGCGCTGGAACTTCCGCCTGCGCCTCCTGCGCCATTAGGCCCGTATGCGGCGGTTGTCTGGCTGTGGTTCATGGTTTCGGCCTGGACATCTTCCGGGATAAAGACCCCTATTGCTGGCTGTAATTGTCGGACGAAGCCGCTGTGTGGGCTGTATTTTTTGCCCTACAAACACGATAGAACAATTAATTTGGGGAATTTATCTTCTCTTTCCCTGACGAGAAAATCTTTCCGAGGCCCGCCTGTAAACCTCATTCTTATTTCTTTTCCCAACAGCAATAACAAGAACACAGATTTCATCTTCGACTACTTCATAAACAAGACGATATCCAGATGTTTTTAGTTTTATCTTATAATGGTTGGCGAATCCACGCAGATGACAAACTGGAACATGTGGATTTTCACATCGTTCCTTCAATTTGTTTTTTAACTGATTTTTTATTGTATTGTCTAGCTTCTTCCACTCCTTAAGTGCCGTTGGAAGAAATTTGAGATTATAATTCATCTATATCTACCGCTATAGCTGAAATTTTCTCATTTTGTCTTTCTTTTACTATGATACCAAGCTGATAGTCCTCTATGCTTTCAAGCAGTTCTTCATACGTTTCAGCCGGAATTAAATATGCGGTAGGTCTATTATGATTAAGAATAGCAATTGGGGCGCCAGCAGCTTGCTCTATAAGGGCACTTGGGTTTCTCTTTAATTCCGAAATGCTTGCGGAACAATCAGCCAACACAGTTTTCATTTCACTCACCATAAATTCAGGTTAATCTTTGTGCCTCTATTATGGTCTTACTTTAGTGCCTTTTTTCGAGCAGGTCAATGGCGTTTTTAAGGGTTGATGTTTGAAATCAGGGAGCGGAAGAGTCTCTTAAAGCCCCAAGAAAACCTCCTTAATCTCCTGATTGCCCATAAGCTCTGCGGATGGGCCGGACATCATCACCCGGCCTGTGGCAATTACGTAGCCATACTCGGAGTGTTCCAGAGCTAGCTGCACATCCTGCTCCACCAGGAGAACGCTAGTGCCCTGTTGGTTGATCTCCTTGACCACGTCTATCAGGTCGTCAACAATCAATGGCGCCAGTCCCAGGGACATTTCATCGATAAAAATTAGTTTGGGGCTAGCCATCAGGCCGCGGCCGAAGGCGCACATCTGCTGTTCACCGCCCGACATACTGCCGGCATATTGCCGGCGCCGTTCCTTGAGACGGGGGAATATGGCATATACTTTTTCCAACAGCGCGCCGCCTTTTTTTTGTTGGCGGAAGGCGCCCATGAGTAAATTTTCCTCCACCGTCATCCGTGGGAAGAGGCGGCGGCCCTCGGGAACCTGGATAATGCCGCGTGCGACAATCTCTTGCGAAGAGAGGTGGGTGATCTCTTCCTCCTCAAAGAAGATGCTGCCGCTAGTGGGCGGCAAGAGACCGCAGATGGTTTTTAGCAGCGTCGATTTTCCGGCACCGTTAGCGCCGACCAACGCAATCACCTGTCCCGCCGGTATCTGCATGGATATATCCCGCAGAACTTGGACATCACCGTAACCGGCGTTTAAATTTTTTATTTCCAATAACACCGCGTACCCCTTTGCAGTATATCAGGCCGAATTGGCGGCCAATTTTTTGTAGCGTTTTCCCAGGTAGGCCTTGATGACCTCATCGTTATTCAAGACATCCGTTACCGAACCATCGGCGATTTTACGGCCGTGATGGAGGACAAAAATCCGGTCACAAACCCCCTTTATGGCCCGCATGATGTGTTCAATCACCAGGATAGTCTTGCCCTGATCCCTGATTTTTTTGATTAGCTCCACCGCTTGATCGATCTCGGCAAAATTCAAGCCGGCCATGACCTCATCGAGGAGAACTAGCTCCGGTTCCATGGCCAGGGCCTTGGCGATCTCCAGCCGTTTCCGCGAGGCCACGGTCAATTGGTCGGCATGTTTGTTCATCTGCTCGGCAAGGCCGACAAATTCCAGAATTTCCTCTGCCTTGGCAATTGCCTCGCGCGGTGAATGTCTTCCTGCTGCCGTGCCGTACATGGCGCCCACCGCCGTATTTTCCTTAACCGTCATCCCCGGAAAAGGTTTGACTACCTGAAAGGTTCTGGCGATGCCCATCCTGCCGATCTGAAACGGTTTTTTGCCGCTGATTTTTTTGTTCTTAAAGAATATATCTCCCTCGGATGGGGGATAAACACCGGCAATGACATTGATTAGAGTTGTCTTACCGGCGCCATTGGGGCCGATGAGGCCCAGTATCTCTCCCTGCTCCAGGTGAAAATCAACCGCGCCTATCGCCACCAGGCCGGCAAAGCGTTTGGTGATATTTTTTCCTGCCAGAATGGTCATATATTTGTCAATGTTATTTCCGCCCGTTGGGGGCGAGAGTTAAATGCGGTGCTCCCGTATATTTTGGAGAAAATAGGCGATGCTGAGACGCCGTTGGGAAAATAGATCGATCATGCCGCGCGGGGTAAAGACAATAGCCAGGATAACTATTGCGCCAAAGAATAGGGTGTGCGCCACCAGAAAATAATTTGACAGAAACTCCGAGATGACTTCAATGCTGCACGCACCCAGGAGAGGCCCGAACAGGGTACCCATGCCGCCGAACACCGCCATCACTAGCATCTTCACCGTGATATGCACGGTGAAGACGGAGTCCGGCTTGATAAAGGCCTGTTGATAGGCATGGACGCTGCCGGCCAGACCGGTGAACAGACCGCTTAAGGCGAAAGCGATGGTCTTGGCTACAGTGGTGTTGATGCCGATGGACTCGGCCGCGTCCTCGTCTTCACGAATAGCGATCAGGGCGTATCCCAGCCTTGACCGCAATAGAAAATGCGTGGCCAGTAGAGTTACAATCAGGGTGGCTAGCATAATGTAAAAGAAAAAATAATACTGGGTTCGGATCGGCATATCTAGCATGGGGAGATAGATGCCGGCGTTGCCTTCGGTAATCTTAAGATTCTGCACCAGGGCTTTCATGGCCTCCGCTACTCCCAGGGTGGCGATGGCGAAATAATGGCCCTTGAGGCGCAGTACCGGCAGACCAATCAGCACCGCAAACAGTGCCGCGCCGCCGCCGGCAGCCATATAGGCGGCCCAGAATGGTAGCCCCGCCTTTTCCATCACGACAGCGGTGATATAGGCGCCGATGCCGAAAAAAACGACATTGCCGAAAGAGGCATAACCGGTGTAGCCGCCGATGATATTCCAGGCGCTGGCCATAATGGCGAACATCAGCATATCGGTGCCGAAGCGGATAATAAAATTATTGCCAACCAGGGGGAAGAGCAGGGCTGCCGGCAGTAAGACGGCGAACCCGGCAATACGCCATACTGTCTTTTTGTTCATCACTTACGAGGTCCCCCCTAAAATACCCTTGGGCCGAAAAATCAGCACCAGAACCAGGATAGTGAAGCCGATGAGATTTTCGTAGGTGGCGCCGAACCAGTTGCTGCCGAAGGCCTCGGCAATGCCCAGGGCCAGACCGCCCAAAATTGGCCCAAGCATACTGCCCAGACCGCCGATAATGACAACGACAAAGGATTTCAGCGTCAGGGCGCCGCCCATCATCGGGCTTATTGGAAACAGAATGGACCAAAGGGTGCCGGCGGCCCCGGCGGCGCCTACCCCCATACCGAAGGTGATGGCATAGGTTCCGGCCACATCGACCCCCATCAGTCGCGCCGCGTCCAGATCCTGTGAAGTCGCCCGGATGGAACGGCCCAGGTTGGTGCGGTTCAGGATCAGGAAAAAAATGAGACTAATCAGAATGACCAGGCCAAAGGCAATCAGGCGAACGGTGGGAATAGTGACCAAATCGCCGATGGCGAAATTGGCTGCCCCGTAGGACACCTTTACTTTGCGGACATCGGCAGTCCAGGACACCAGGGCCAGGTTATTGATAAAAATTTCAATGCCAAATGCCAGGATCAGGGTGATGAAGGCACCGGCCCGGATAACATAGTTGATGAGATAGCGCTGCACCGCATACCCGAACAGAAACAGGAATGTTACCGAGAATAAGAGGCTCAGGAATGGATCAATGCCCAGGATGGTAAAGAGCCAGTAAGTGATAAAGGCACCCAACATGATAAACGATCCGTGGGCGATATTGATGATATCCATCACTCCCCAGATCAGTGACATGCCGATGGCCATCAGGGCGTAAAGCCCGCCCTTCAGAAGTCCGTTGACCAGTATCTGTAAAAGCATAATTCCAGTACCTTACAAGCGATCAGCTGCCGCTTCTATCGCAAAAAACAGAAGCCCTAAAAACCGCCCGGCGCCATTAGCCGCCAGGCGGGTCGGATTCTTTTGGTGATTTAGCGGCGTGACTTCCACGCCGGGAATGGGTATATCGGTGGTCTAACGCCATCGGGAAAGACCTGATAGACCTCGCCTCCCTGAATCTGCAGGACAACGCTGGCACCCTTCATCTGGCCGTTTTTAGCGAACCGCACCCGGCCGTAGATCGTCTTTAGATCGGTTTTGGCGATGGCGTTCCGCACCGCTGCCGCGTCCAGGGAACCGGCGCGTTCGATGGCGTCCTTAAAGACGGCGACATTGGCAAAGGCGCTGGCGTTATGGTAATCGGGGTCGTAATTGAATTTCGCCTTGAATTTTTTGACGAATTCCTGGGTATCTGGTAACAGAAAACCGGGGAAATTCATCTGGGGCGACCAACTGGCGACACCAAAGATATAGTTGGCATCAGCGCCTAATGATTTACGGAAATCTGCCTCGGATGGGCCGACGGTCATGCCGATCAGTTTTGGACTTACGTTTAGCTCCTTAGCCTGTTGGGTAAAATTCAACGATTCCTCGGTATGCCCCGCCACCAGAACCATCTCCGCGTTGGCCGCTTTGATTTTGGTCAGAATGGAATTGAAATCACTGGTGTGTTCGGCATATTTCTCAAAGAGAACGATCTTAAGACCCATCCCGGCGGCCAGTTTCTTTGTCCCCTCGGCAACGCTGACGTCAAATTTATCATCGGCATAGAGCAGAGCCAGGGTCTTGGGCGCCGGTTTTAGCGTTTGCGTCATCTCCAGGGTCGATTTAAAATATTGCCCCGCCGGCGGCAGGGTGCCGAAGACATATTTATTGCCGTGGCTGAAAATCTTACCGGAGGCACCGCCGCCCTCAATCATTGGCACTCGGTAGCGCCGGGCCACCAGGCTGTCGGGAATAGTGATGCCGCTTGAGTATGGCCCCAAAAGGAAGTTGACCTTATCCTCGGCCAGCAGCTTTTCAATCAATTTTGAACTCTCACCGGGATTGCTTTTATCATCATAATAGACGATTTTAAGTTGGTAGGCCTCGCCGCCGACCTTGACGCCGCCATCGTCATTGACTTGCTTGACGGCCATATTGTAGGCGTCCCGGTATAGTTTGCCGGAACGGCTCTTGGCACCGGTGAAGGAAATGGCGCATCCCAGTTTAATCGTTTTAGCCTGTGCCGCCGCTGTCTGGGGGCCGACAGCACCAAACAGCGCCACTGCCAGTAGAGCAACAAGATTTCTCAGCCATACATTTTTCATCCGTTGTCCTCCTTTGTTAAGGTGTAAAAAGATATTCCCGCTAGTTGTGAAAAACGTGCAATATTATTCTCGCACTTGGTTTGCGCGTAAAATAATTCAACGCCCATTTAACCATAATAATAAATTTGTTCCTGTGGCCGATTAGATAACCGATGTGCACGAAAGCCCAAAGAACCCAAGCGAAAAATCCGCTTATTTGTAATGAGCCGAAATCCGCGACCGCCGCGTTTCTACCGATAACGGCCAGACTGCCTTTATTAAAATATCTGAACCGCGCGGATGTTTTGCCCATAATATGCCGGGCAACAAAAATTCCCTGCTGCATCGCGACCGGCGCTGTTCCGGGCAGAGGCTTGCCTTTGGCATCCGGCAAACTCCCAAAATCACCAATTACATAAGCATCCTTGAAATTTGCCACGGTTAAATCTTTATTAATCAGCACTCTGCCCTTCCTGTCGAACTCAACATTATCATCGGCCGCCAAAACACTATTGCTAAAATTTGTCTTAACACCGGCAGCCCAAAGAACAACCTTACTTGCTATAAATTCAGATGAGCCATTTGAGGTAATTTCTACTCCGTTCGCTCCAATATCGGTTACCCTTGAATTTGTTTTTATTGTGATTCCCAGTTTCTCAAGGGATTTTTCTGCCGCGTGAATTAACTTATCAGGGAATCCCGGTAAAATGTTTTTCCCCGCTTCAAGCAAATATATTTTAGATCTTTCAGGGGCAATTCTTCTGAACTCGTTTTTTAATGTGTGTATGCTCAATTCCGCTAAAGCGCCGGCAAGCTCAATACCGGTGGGGCCGCCGCCGATTATTACAAAGTTCAGGGGACTTTCGTCACTCCGATGCAGCATGGCCGATTCAGCTTTTTCAAAAACCGTTAATATTTTTTTTCTTATGTTTAGAGCATCTTCCAAATTTTTTAATGGCGGCGCATATTCCCGCCAGGAATCATTGCCAAAATAATCAGGGACAACGCCAACGGAAATAATCAGTTTATCATAACGTAGCCTGCCGTCGGCAACGGTTACAAATTTATTGCTCAAGTCAACAGAGCTTACTCTTTCTTTTAAGATGGTGACATTCTTGTGACGTCCAAAAATTGCTCTTATCGGATAAGCAATATCTTCAGGAGAAAGCTGGGCCGTTGCGACTTGATAAAGCAGCGGTTGAAATAGGTGGAAGTTGCGGACATCAATAATGGTAATATTAAAACGACTTCCGCCTTTTACCAAATTTTTCGCGGCGTAAAGTCCGCCGAACCCGGCGCCGATGATAATGATGTGCTGTGCTTCATCTTTACTCATAATATCACCCTGCATCACTAGCGCTGCCGCGCTTCTTGTCGTCCGTTACGAATTGTTATGGCCGGAATCTTTTGATTTCCAAGTCTTTTAATATTTTGTAATGCTTATCATTTCCCGTAAGAACAGGATTGCCATAAGCGATTGCTGTAGCTCCGATAAGTGCATCTGCCAATTGCATTGAATGACTAAGGAAATGCCGCTCAACGTAAAACATTGCTTTGGCAGATATTTCTTCGGAAATATAGAGTATTTTAGCATTCCAAATATGCAGAGCTTTTCGGAGATTATTTAATTCTTTTTTGTTTCTCATTCCTTGGACAAGTTCCATATAGGTCACAACAGAAATAAAGAAATTGCTTGAACTCTCAATAGCTTTATAAGCCTTATCATTTCCCTTTAGATACCAAATGAGGACATCTGTATCGATGAGCATTTAGAATCGCCCCTTTCTTAAATCCCTAACATACTCATTGACATTGCCGATAGTATCATTGTCTTTCCACATACCGAACAATTTGTTTTCTTCTGTTTTATTCTTGAGTTCTTGAAAGGGAACAAGCTTGGCGCAGGGCTTCCCACGGAAAGTAATAACAACTTCCTCACCTCTACTGACAGAATCGATGAGTTCTTTTGAGTGGAACCTCAAATCTTTTGCTGTAGCTTTCATTACACTCCTCCAATTGATTAAGTTTATACTTACAAAAGTAAACCTAAGCCAGGGCTGAGTCAATTAATTTTTCAGGATAACGCTATTTGATGCATTTGCAAAAAGTCAAATTTTGGCAATTTTGCCATAGCTAACCTCCTGAAATCATACGGTGCTGAGTAAGGAATTAAGCGTCAGCCGCTTCTGGCTTGGCGGCCAATTCCACGCATAAGTCCTCTATTAGTGATGCGGGTAAGAATGGTGGGATAAGTCACCGTTTGACCTTTATTCTGGTGGAGCTGGGCGGGATCGAACCGCCGGCCTATACGTTGCGAACGTATCGCTCTCCCAACTGAGCTACAGCCCCGCATTGTCAACCGGTACTTGGTATATGATATCTGGTCATCGCGGCAAAGGCAAACATAATTTTGCCTTTGCTGCGGTCGGGATTACAGCAGACCTGTCTTATCAAGGGCAATAACGGCTGCCTTGTATGAGATAAAAATAAGGGCCAACCAGGTAATTAGTAATATAGCGGTCATGATTCCCTCTATGTTTGAGTGCATAAAAAATTGTTTTCCACTTCTTCTCTTGTCCTTTGTTTCGCTTTTCTTTTTTCAATATAAATCGCTGTACTGGTTCTTGATATCACGAACGCTCAATTTACGCAGATCCATGGCGTGCCAGACATGGCCGACATAGGCCAGGACAACGGGAATCAGCAGCGCCACATAAGTCATGACGGTCAGGGTGTAATGGCTGCTGGAGGCGTTATAAATGGTCAGGCTAGACTTAAGATCGACCACTGACGGATAGAACGATGTATGGTTATAGCCGGCAGTGCAGAAGATGGCCAGGCCCACCAGAATAGTCCCGGTGCCGCCTAGCCATATGGCACATTTTTTAGGGGAACGGGCGGCGGATAGAACCGCTGCGATTACCAACGCCAAACCGGCTAGCAGCATGAGCGGAATAAGGGGATTGGCTATGAGGTTGTTGAGATACTTATGCGGCACCACGGCCATGGCACCCGCAGCGTTCACCCCAAAACCGTCCATGGTTATCAGGCTGATCAGGACGTAGAGCAGAAAGGGCAGCGAAATGATAAAATTTCTTATTACTGCTCGGCGCAGCTTCCTTTCAAGGCTCTCTACCTCTTGGAAATCAATATTGTTAAGCAGGTACATCGCCCCCAGAACTCTGGCATTAAAGACCAGAAATAGCCCCAGAGCCAGGTTGAAGGGATTCGATATGGCCTCCAAACCGCGCGTTGGCACGGTCCAGGTGACCAGATTAAATCTGTTAAGCTGAAATGCGGCGCCGGTAAAAAATGTGCCAACCACCACGCCGATAAGCAGGATACCCAGGGAACCGTTGATTAAGAGAAAAAACTCGTAGGTTTTACTGCCCAGAAAATTATCTGGTTTTGTCCGGTATTCGTAGCTCACTGCCTGAATAATGAAGGTGAATAGAATGAACATCCACAGCCAATAGGCCCCGCCGAAACTGGTGGCGTAAAATTTGGGGAAGGCGGCAAACATGGCGCCGCCAAAGAGAACCAGGGTGGTAAAGGTGATTTCCCATTTACGCCCCAGGGAGTTGATAAACAGATCTTTTTCCATCTTGGTTCTGGCGGTCTGCCAGAGCAGGGTTTGACCACCTTGCACAAAGGTGAGGAAAATAAATAGCGAGCCGACAATGGAACAGATAAACCACCAGATTTGCTGTAATGTTTGTGTGCTTAGGCTGCCAATCATCTTATTTGTCCTCCGGGCCAAGTTTGATCTGTTTGCTCATGATCTTCAGATCGGCTATGAGCAGGGCGGTAAACAGAAAAAGAAACATGAAGAAGGTGATCTGTACCGTGCCGCTGGTTAGGTTGGTACGGGCCACAGTGACAGGCAGCAAACCCTGAATGGCCCACGGTTGTCGGCCGGCCTCGGCGGCAACCCAGCCGGCCTGGGAGCAGATTATACTGAGGACAAACATAATTGTTCCCGGCAGGAGCAGCCAACGCTGCTTATCAATATTGCCCCGCAGGGTAAAAAACAGGAAGGCCAGGAATACGGCGATGAAGATGGTGCCCAGGAAAACCATCAGGTGAAAACTGTAGAAAGAGACGGCCACGTTTGGCACCGTATCTTTTGGCTGGCTTAGAAAACCGTAGCCCAAATATTTTTTATACCGGTTAAATGTGACCCTTGCCTGGGAGGCGGCCATCGGGTGATTGGTCTTGACGGCCTGTTTATAGATTGATAGTTGCCGGATGGCAAAGCGGCCCCTGGCAATTTTTTCCGCCGCCCCCATTATACCTTCCCCGGGATTACCATTGACCAGATCATTAATGCCGGGGACGAAGGTATCGGGCTTACGATTGGCCAGGATGGAGAGCAGGCCCGGTATGCGCACGACGAAATCAAAGGGAGGCTCGTCATTATCGACCTTCTTGCTCAGATTAACGATACCGGCGGCCGCTAGCCCGGCACCTTTCTCCCCCTGGTACAGGCCTTCAAAGGCGGCTAGCTTCATCGGCTGATATTGAGCGACTTCAAAGGCGGCTTCATCGCCGGTAAATCCGACAAAAAGCGAAGCGAGCAGGCCGAAGACCGCCGCCACGATTATACTGCGTTTGGCCATTTTGAGATGGCGTTTCTGCAGGAGAAAATAAGAGGATATGGAAATAACGAAGAGGGAGGCCACCACGAAACTTGAACTGGTGGTATGGGTGAATTTTGACACAGCAATGGGCGAGAGGATAATATCCCAAAAATTGTGCATCTCAAAACGGGCCTTGTCGAGGTTAAAGGCCATGCCCACCGGGTGCTGCATCCAGGCATTGGCCACCAATATCCAGACGGCGGAAAGATTGGAACCAATGGCCACCAGCCAGGTGGCGGTGAGGTGAAAGCGTTTGGAGACCCGATCCCAACCGAAAAACATGACCGCGAAGAAGGTGGTTTCCAGGAAAAAGGCGGCAATCCCCTCAATTGCCAGGGGCGCCCCGAAGATATCGCCCACCATCCATGAGTAATTGGCCCAATTGGTGCCGAACTCAAATTCCAGGATGATACCGGTGGCCACCCCAATGGCAAAGTTAATGCCAAACAATTTCATCCAGAACTTGGTAAGCCGCAGCCATTCCTCGTTGCCTGTCTTGATGTAAATGGACTCATAAAAGGCGCAGAGCAAGGAGAGTCCAAGGGTTAATGGCACGAAAATCCAGTGATACAGAGCGGTAAGAGCAAATTGAGCCCTGGCCCAATTCACCATACTGAGATCAAATCCGCCAATCATTTTTTCTGGCCTCCAAAATTTGAATTTATCATATTGACCGGCTGGCTTATGCTTTCCATAACATAGGCCGCCCGCTCGTTGTCATTGCTGAATTTGGTCTGGAGAAAATCCGGGAAGAAAAACAACTTTATTATCCCGAAGATGATGAAAATCTTTATAATAATTAATTTCCACAGGCTCTTGCCCACGGTCATGCGCCGGAAACCGTCAAGGTAGAAGTTAAATATGGGTAGAAGTTAAATATGGTTTTTAACGGGTTTTTAGTTAGCATTTTTTCGGCAAAATTATGGAGAACTTCTCCGCCTGACGGCAACCGCAGCCATTATCGATCAAACAAAAATTAATGTCAAATGAAAAATGATAATTATTACTATTCTGTTTAGGCGCCAAGTTTGCTGACCATCTCCTCGATGACAGTGAGGCCGCCTAGCCAGAAATCTTTATCATTTAAGTCAATGCCAAAGGGGCTGAGCAGCTCGTAGGGTGAGGCACTGCCTCCGGCCTTTAATAATTCGATATACCTTGGCACAAACGCTTCGCCCTGCTCTTTATATAGGTTGTACAGGGCAAGCACCAATAATTCGCCAAAGGCGTAGGAATAAACATAGCCGGGACTATTCAAAAAATGCGGAATATATGACCACCATATATCATAATCGCGGCGGAGCTTTACGCTGCCCTGAAACATCTCTTCCTGGGTGCTGCGCCATAATTTGGAAATCTCCTCGGCCCCCAGTTCACCGTGCTGCCGCCGGGCGTTGTGGCTAAGTTCCTCGAAACGGTTCATGGCCGTCTGCCGGAATACCGTGGCGAAAATTGATTCCAGCTTTTGGCCGATGAAAGCGGCTCGTTGGCGTTTATCTTCCAGCAGGTTTAATTGATAATTGAAGAGCAGAAGTTCGGCGAATACCGAGGCCGTTTCGGCCAGAACTAGCGGGGTATCGCTGTTGTAATAGCCCCGCTCCGCCGCCAAATACTGATGTACTCCGTGCCCCAGTTCATGGGCTACGGTAGAGATATCCCGCATATTGCCGGTATAGTTTACCATGACATAGGGGTGCACCTCCGGGGTGCAGGGATGAGCGAAGGCTCCGCCCCGTTTGCCGGCCAATATGGGGGCGTGAATCCACTGGCGCTGGAAAAACATTTGCGCGATCTCTGCCATTGACGGGGAAAAATCAGCAAAGGCCCGCAGCACCATATCCCTGGCATCAGGCCATGTAATCTCCTGATCCGGCAGGTGAGGCAGGGGGGCGTAGCGGTCGTAGTCCGTCAACTCCGGCAGTCCCAGCAGATCCCGTTTGAAATTGTAATAACGACTGACGATATCATAGCGGCCGGATACTGCGTCCACCAGGGTCTGAACGGTTTTTCCCGCCAACTCGTTGTAGAGATTCATGGCACTCAGCCAGTCGGGATAATGCCGCAGACGGTCATCAATCATCTTGTCGGCCAACAGGTTATTGGTGATATGGGTGAAGATATGCAGGTTATCTTTGAGGCCTTTCGTTAGATCATCTGCGGCCTGTTGGCGAATTTCCCGGTTGGCATCGTAGAGGTCGGTTAGCACCTCTTCCTCCGTGCGTTGTCTGGCGCCGAATTTGAGATGGCCCATGATCTTGTCAAAGAGCAGGGTCCAGGATCCCCGGCCCACCGGGGCAATTTCCAACAGCAGTGACTCCTCCGGCAGGCTGAGGAGATGGGGGGCATAACGCCGCATAGTGGCCAGATAATGATGGTACGGTGACAGCTTATCGTCATCAAGTATGGCATCTGCCCAGGCCGTTGGGGCGGCGCTCCATTCCAATTCAAAAAAAACGGTATGTTTACCTGTCTGACTACTTGCCTCCCGTATCTTTTGCAGCAGGGCCGCCGCCTCCGGATTTTGGGTTTGGGTGGTAAAATAGAGGAAGGCAAAGGTGCTGAGACGGCCCTTGGCGGTGGATAGTTTTTCCAGTCTGGCAACCAGTTTCGCCAATTCCCCCGCCGTAAGCTCACTAACTCTGTTTTTATAGGAATTTTCGAGAGCTTCGGCCTCTTTTTGGCACCAATGCAGGTCGGTATCTATTTGGGGAGTAGCGGGGCCGTCATACAAATCGCCCAACTGCCAAATAATGTTTTCGCTCTTTAGCCTTTTGTTGATATCATTATCCATATAGTTTTTCCTCTGTAAAATACGCAGCCAATACCGCGCTTGGATAATACGCTATTCAAAAAAACATATCCACAACTAATCTGGCGGTTGACGTAGAGTCATTTACAGTTTACTACTCTCGCGGGCTGTTTGCTAACCCCATCGCGCGCAAATGATACCGCTAGTGGGTCTTGTTTGGGTGGCGGAAAACCAATGATATCGGGGAATGATAATGGATTATAAAAGCTTGTTTTTTCTGCTAGTTGACGACAACTCTACCATGTTGGCCTTGATGATGCCTATGTTGCAAGGTCTTGGCTATACCAATTTTATTGTTGCCTCAAATGGTCAGGAGGCTTGGTATAAGCTGAACCATGAGGAAAAAATTCATATCATCTTGTCCGATTTGATTATGCCCAAAGTTGACGGGATTGAATTATTGAGCAAGGTGCGAAATTCAGAAAAATTCTGGGATTTGCCCTTTGTCATGATTACGGGTGAGGAAAACCAGAACCAGTTGATGTCGTCCATTGAAATTGATATCAACTCTTACATCATTAAACCCTTTACGCCGGCAAAGTTGGCCCGGGAAATTTCCGCTGTTCTCAAGGAAAAATATGACCCGCCTCCGTACCATTTGGCCATGCGGCAGGGACGGGAATTATTGTTTCAGCAAAATGAGTCAGAGGCCGCCCTGACTTATTTCAATAAGGCCGGAGCCTTGTGCCCTCTTGAGGCCGAACCCTATTATTTCCGGGCCATAGTCTATGACCAGGCGGGAAAGGGAGACGCGGCCAAGGATAGTCTGCGCCAGTGCATACGCTTAAAGGAGGCCCACACCAAGGCCCATGATCTCCTGGCTCTGCTCTTGCACCGGGAGCAGAATTATGTGGAGGAGGTAAAGATTTTAAATACTATCCGCGAACTATCCCCTAATAATATAGGCCGTAATATTACCTTGGCTAATGCCTATGCCAAACTGGATGACAAGGATGCGGTTAAAAATATCCTGGCCAAGTCCGCAAAACTTGCCAGGACGCAGGGCAAGATCCATGATCGGGCCTTTATGACCAAGATATTTCAGACCTATTTACAAACTCCGGGTCTGGGCGATGATGCCGAGGGCGTGTATCGGAAGTATATTGACAGGCGGATGGATGATCCGCCTCTCCTGAACCGCTTTGCCATGATTCTTAAGGAAAATAAGTATTTTGACACGGCAATTTCCTTTCTTAAGAGGATCGTTAATATTCGGCGGACAGTTAAAAGGCACGGCATAACGTCTGATGATATGGCTGTGTATTATTTTAATTTGGCCGTGGTTTATATTGAAAAGAGCAGGGCTGAGACTGTGACGGCCGAGGAGTTGCGGGCCGGTTATGAAAAGGCCCGGGCAATGGTGGATAAGGCCCTGGACTGCAACAACCGCCACGCTGACGCCATGAAGCTGCTTGACTGGCTGGATCAAAAGCTAGCAGGCTGAATTCGGGTTTTCCGCTACCTTATCGGGGTAAAATAGTGTATAAAAGCCAACTGCGGTCGCTGTCCGCTTGCAGGATAGCGCCGCTTTGACAACCGTTTAAAGATACTTATCTTTCCTAAACAGTAAATTTATCAGGAGAAAAAAATGAAGGTGATGTTATTGGGCGCCCCCGGCGCTGGCAAGGGTACTGTGGCTAAATTATTAACTGCTCTGGACGGCTCCGTCCAAATATCAACCGGTGATATACTGCGGGCCGAAGTGCGGGCTGGTTCCGAGTTGGGTAAGGAGGCGCAGGGATATATGAACGCCGGTGATCTGGTGCCGGACTCCGTAATCATGGGCATGATGGAGAAGCGTCTGCAGGAGCCTGATTGTCAAAAAGGCTTTTTGCTAGACGGTTTCCCCCGCACCATCCCTCAGGCCGAGGAGTTGAAGAAGTTAATGGCGAAGCTCAATATCGACCTGGATATGGTGGTTAATATCGATGTGCCGCGTGATGTTATCCTGGATCGTCTCTGCACCAGAAGGACGTGCGCCAACGCCGACTGCCAGGCCATCTACAAT
>JAADIV010000125.1 GCA_013151175.1 Deltaproteobacteria bacterium
AAGAGAGGATCAAATTTGGCATATTGGGGCACATATCCCACCTGGGAACGGGTAATTTTCGGCGGCCCGCCGAGGAGCAGCACCCGGCCCCGATTCGGGCGCAGGAGACCGAGAATTAATTTAACCAGGGTTGATTTACCGCCGCCGTTGGGCCCCACTATACAGGTGGAGGTAAATTGTTCTACTGAGATATTTACCTTAGTTAGAATTGGCTGCTGAGGATTATAAGAGAAATCAAGCCCGCTAATCTCAATTACCGGCTCTGTGTCGGGGGCTGTGGTCATTTTTTTAAGGCGCTTTGCAGGGCCAGGGCAATTTTTTTAAAATTCTGTAAAATGTCGGGAGCCATGGGATCTAAGGGCAAAACCGTGCCGTTAATCGCCCTGGCCACCACCCTTGCTGAGCGCTGGTCGAATTCAGGCTGAGTAAATATAATTTTTACGCCGTCATTTTTAGCCTGTTTGATTAAACGGCCCAATTGCCGGGGGGAGGGATTGCCGCCGCCGACCTCTACCGCCCGCTGGCGCAGACCGTAGGCGGCGCCAAAATAGGCAAAGGCGGGATGAAAAACATAAAATGTCCGGCCGGCAAAGGGCCGCAGCAGGGTTTTAATCTGGGTATCTAATTGTTGAATACGGTGATCCAGGGCCTGGTGGCGTTTAATGTATTCCCGGCGGTGGGCTGGATCAAGGCGGCATAAGGCAGCGGTGATGGTTGCCGCCTGGCGGCGAAGCAGGGGTGGGGACATCCAGACATGGGGATCAATATCACCGTCCTTCGCGTGGCGCAGGGTCAGACCGGCATCGAGATTAATTATTTGCAGCTGTTTGTCACGGCTCTTGATCTGGGCAACAAGTCTCTTTTCAAAGGGCAGGCCGCTGATGAAGAGGGCCGCCGCCTGCTCTAATTTCATGATCTGCTGAGGGCGGGGCGTAAAAGTATGGGGATTCTGGCCGCTCTTGATGAGGGAATAAACTTTAACGAAACTGCCGCCGATCCTTTTGACGATGGAGGCGTGGGGCGGAATAACGGTAACAACCTGCAACGGGGCAGCGGCCAGCGGCCCGCAGAGAAAGAAAAATATGATGAACGCCAGGCAGTTGATTCTATTATTAATTATAGATTTCATAAACTTTTTACTCCTCAGTGGATATTATATATTTCCTCTCTTTTTCTGCCCATGAACAAGGATATTCGCAAGTGGCACCCACATTTCAAAACCGCTCAGATATAGAGAACATAAAAAGTTATATGATGGGCGGTTTTATCAGAAAAGCCCCATAATAGTATGCAGCAACAAGGCACGTCCTGTGACAAAAAAGAGCATTGAGACCAGGGCGGCAGCGGGGACGGTAATAAGCCAGGCTCCGAATATGCGCTTGGTTACATTACGGTCGATACCGGCAAATCCCCTGGCCAGACCGATGCCGATAATCGACCCCACCAGGGTATGGGTGGTGGAAATAGGCAACCCCAGGCGGCTGCACGATAAGACGGTAAAGGTGGTGGCAATATCGGCGGCCACTCCCCGGGAGGGCGTGATCTCGGTAATGTCGGTGCCTACTGTTGCCATTACACGGTAGCCATAGGTTGCCAGGCCGACAACAATACCGATACCGCCGAGAACCATAATCCAGAATGGGACTCCGACCTTCATGGAAAGAGTCCCGGTCTGGAGGATATTCACCACCGCCGACAGAGGGCCGACGGCGTTGGCCACATCATTGGAACCATGGGCAAAGGCCACCGAACAGGAGCTGATGACAACCAGCGGCATGAACGTCTTCTCCACCTGCTCCAACTGCCGGGCAATGGATTTTTCGCTGTGAGCGGCAAGAGCGCGGTGGAGATAAAATTTGGAGAATATCGCCGCGCCTAAAGAAATGCCAAAGGCAATCAAGATGGTACTGTTATCCGTCAACCAGCTTATATTATGGATAACATGCTTTAATCCCTTGTATATAGTACCTAAAGTAACAATAAAAGCCAGACAGAAGACAATGAAAGGGGTTATCTTCTCCGCGGCGCGAATCGGCCTGGCATTACCGAGAATGGTCTTACTGATAAAACTAAAGATCAAAAATCCCATTATACCGCCGATGATGGGTGAGATGAACCAGGAAGCGACAATCTTACCCATCGTCGCCCAGCTCACCGCCCCGAAACCGGCGGCGATAATGCCAAATCCGGCTACCGCCCCCACTATGGAGTGGGTGGTTGACACCGGCAGTCCGGCCCAGGAGGAAACATTGAGCCAGATAGAGGCGGCCAGCAGAGCTCCGGCCATTCCAATGATGAAGATGGCCGCCGCCTCATGGGGAGCCATACCCGGCAGGTGGGCCAGAACCTGGGGGTCGACAATCCCCTTGCGCACCGTATTGGTAACATGAGAACCCACCAACACGGCACCGGCAAATTCACAGATTCCGGCGGCAATAATGGCCTTTTTAATCGTTATAGATTTTGAGCCCACGGCATCAGCCATGGAATTAGCAACATCATTAGCCCCGATATTCCAGGCCATATAGAAGCCCATGAGGGCGGTAATGCCCAGAACTATACTCTCTTCCATATTTTTTCCTTATTGAAACGAACTACTCAGCTTAATGTCTAAAAGTAACAATAACTCCAGAGCGTAACTGTTCAGCAGTGCTCCAGGTTCGTTCATTTAGGCATTCGAAGCATACTTTGGTATTCGAGAAGGACTAAATGGGCGAAGATGGGGTGCTGCTGAATAGTTACACCTATTTTACAATCATATTGCGCAGCATATCACCGGCATTTTCCGCTTTATTGGCTACATCACCAAGGGTCAACAGCATTTTCTCGTAAAAAATGATGGTAAGGGGATCTAACTCATTCTCAAGATTGTATATGTCGATGGAGAGGTTACGGGCCATACGGTCTGCCTTCCACTCCTCCTCTCCGAGACCTTCTATATAGCGCAGCACTAAATCGGCTTCGGCACCGCCGAATGAGGTGTCGGCCAGGCTCTGTAATTCCACCGTTGCCGTAAGCAGGGTGGCGGTAACTTGAAAGACCTGGTTGACGAAAGTTAAGAATTTCTCATGCAGAGATGAATGGAGTTTGGTCTTTCTGATCATCAGAATAACCGCGAAATCTTCCGCCTTATCGGCAATCTTGTCCTGACAATGAAGAAAGGCATCGAGATCGGCCCGATCAACGGGCATAAAATAACGACGGGGTAATTGTTTGCGGATGGAATGTTTTATGTTATCGGCCTCAAATTCCAGTTTAGAAACCTTATCCTGCAGGTCGCGAATCTTTGGATAATCCTCATCGATCAAGGCTTCGAGAAGCGGCCAGATCATCTCCACGCATTCATGTACCTTCTTGGAATGCTCCACCAATGGTCCAAAGGGGGATTTGCCGAACAAGTCTTGAATAATTCCCATACAGTTACCTCGTTTAATATTATTTTGGCTCTGTTAATAGCATATTTTGTCCATATTGGGGATGTTTTCGTATATCACGAGTATATAAAATATAAAAGAAAAAACAGATCTGATTTTATTGCCCCACCGCGCAGGCGAGGCCGTAAATAATGGCTTTGGAACAGAAAAAATATCTGCCCATGTCTTTATTTTTGCAGGTTTTTCACCTCATCCAAAAAAAAAATACCCCTCCCTTGATTTTTGAAAAATCGTCCCTATAGTTTTGGCCATCCCGCGCAGTGGTGTACTCTGTGGTACTTTTGCTCAGATGCTCACGAAAGCGGGATAATATTTAGAATATGGCCAAAATGTAAGATTGATGC
>JAADIV010000082.1 GCA_013151175.1 Deltaproteobacteria bacterium
TGTCAATACCTTGCCACTTGCGGCCCTTGGGGTAGGGCTTGGCGTTGATTATGCCATTTATATGGTTGATCGTATACGTGAAGAATATCGCAAGGGTGTGAGTGAAATTGAGGCTGTAGGCCGAGCATTCAAAACATCGGGCAGTGCGGTGATTATGACGGCTCTAGCTATGGTTATTCCGTTGTTACCATGGTGGTTTCTATCCCCCATAAGGTTTCAGGCGGAAATGGGTATTCTGCTAGCGATGGTTCTGTCGCTCAATATGATCAGTGCACTGGTATTTTTGCCATCAGCATTTCTTATTCTGAAACCGAAATCTCTTTTCAAACGTGACGAGATACACCCTGGTTTTGTTCATTTTGTGGATGAAATTGCGGACGCAGTACTTCCAGATGGACCGGATATTAAATCATCGACAGCAAATGCCGAACAGAAAACATAAGGGAAAAATATCAAGAATAACAAGGAAAACATTAAATATATAGGGAGACGAACCATGAATAAACTTAATCTAACACGTCGAATTTTAGCCGGAGTTTCGGTGATTGCATTTCTTGGCAGTAGTTCATTTGTTGAGGCAGGGCAATTTTATGTAGGGGGCCGCCTTAAACAGGGGGTTTCACTTGCGTATGATTTTGGGGAAAACGGTAATCAGGTGGGGCCAGCCAATTTCATTGCAGAGATAAAGGCCAGTTATTCTCCTAATCGGAAATGGTCATTTAACGCTGATATATGGCTTCGGGGGGACTGGTATTCGGACCTTGGGGGAAATCTTGTCGCCGGCGGTATTCAGGACTTTACCTCGCCGGGATTTAATAATCAGTTTGGTTTTCGCCTGAATCAACCGGCAACCGGCCAATTGACGACACCGTTTGGGGCCAGTGATCATCAGAACCGTTTACTCAGTAATTTCAATGACGATATGTTGCGGGATTTATCGGTAAAATACAGAGATCCAGCGGGAAGATTTTCTGTAAAAATTGGTAAATTCCAGCGGGGTTGGGGTCAATCTGACGGGATACGGCTTCTTGATGTTTTGAATGCCCAAGATCTTCGCGAACGTTTTATTCTGCGGGATGCGGATGAAGTGCGTATTCCGGCCTGGATGGCGACCTTTGACCTTAATCTTGAGCGTAGCGGACTAAGTGCGCCATTTGAGGCAATCGGGCTCAGACGCACAAAATTGGAATTTGTCTTTACACCAGAGGTTCGCCATTCGAATTTTGTGATTAATAATCCAACACCGTCAAATGTTGCATCCGGCGGTATTTTTGCCTTTCCTTTCCCCCGATTTTTTGATCCGCAAAGCCAACTTGGATTGCCTTTTATTGGGGCTAATTTGACCGAAATTACGCCAAATAAATTCAGCGTTAAGGATGCTGAATATGCTGTCAGCTTCTCATTTGAGGCTATGGGTGCCGAATGGTCGATCAAGGGTTTTTATGGCCAGCAGGATTTACCTCTTGTTGTCCTCGACGGGGCTAATCTTGTCATCGGCAGTGGGTTGAATAATGAATCGCAGGCGGCGGCTGTTGTTACTTTTGATCGCAACACTACCATTGGGGCTACCCATGCGCCGGGACAGTATCTTGACTTTATCAGAGGCGTGGGAGCCGGGTCGCCAATACCGTTCTTCCTTGCTCCGGCAGGCTGTACTGATCCTTTGCAAGGTGCTCCTAATTGTTCTTTAAATTTTAATTTTGCTCTTGATTATAAGCGCCGTCAGAAAGTTGTCGGGATGAGTTTTACGCGTGAAATGGGTGAACTCAGGCTCGGCCCAAAAAATGTTTCACCGGTTATCAGAGCAGAGTTCTCTTATGAATTTGACAAACCGTTTAATGTAAGTCGGGCTATGACACCTTTTGGTACGATTGCCCAAGGGACAGGTGCCCTCGTACTTGACCCTTCTGTGGCCATAGTCAATAGGGATCAGTGGCAGGCTATGTTCGGGGTCGATTATTTCTTATGGGTGCCATTCTGGAAGGGACAGGAAAAATCAATTTTTGTCAGTGTTCAATTCTTTAATATCCATACCCAGAATTCAGCGAATTTGATGCAACAGGCACCCTATGCATCTGCTGAAGTGTCTCGTAACCAAAACTTCCTGACATTTTTATGGAATATGGGACTGGATAAACAACGGCTAATCATTGAAGGCCTGCTCATAAGAGACTTTGATAATAAAGGCACGGCGTACCGGCAACGGGTGGATTTTAATTATTTCGGTGACAAGTTTCGCCCCCGGCTTGAGTGGATTCATGTGAGTGGTCAAAATGAAGCCGGTCCACTCGGGCTTATCAAGAATTCGGACATTGTTGAAATGTCACTAACTTATCAGTTTTAATATCAGTCAGCCTTAACTTTAGGAGAATATCATGCGTATACGAAATTTGAAGACAGTATTGATGACGACAGGAGTTGCTTTTATCAGCTCTATCAGTGCGGCTCAGGCAGACTGGGTAAGTGACTGGCAAGACTATGCCAAGAAAACCGGTGAAGCCTATCATGCAAAATGGACGGAGATGATAGCATCGCCAGAAGCGCGGAAGCTGGCAGAAGAATGGCGCCAGTGGCGGGGTTATGATGCATCCAGCCTGATAGCCAAAGCTGATTTGCCACCAGAACTCAAGCCTGGCCTTGTTATCAATAAGGAAAATATTGATTCGATGCCCTGGCTCGCAAAATATTTACCACAGGCCTCCGTTGATAGGATCAAAGATGGCAAATGGTTTGGCTGGAAAGAGGCGGTCATTGTACCGACCAATCACTATTACATGTCCCGTGGTGTTCTTGATGCTACTAAAAAATACGAAGCTGATGGCCGCACATTCACAATAAATGAGAAAGGCGAGCTCCTCAACGACAAGGGAGAATTTGCCCTTCTGAAAGAGGCTGCCATGCCATTTACCAAGCCGAAAACAGGTTTGGAACTGGCGTGGCTATTCATGTCATATGGGATCGGTAATGATAACTTGTTCTTAAACCCTATTACTTTTGATGTCTGTAATACTTCAAATACGCTGGAACGGACATATACGGCTCATATCTGGTGGCAAAAACAGAATGCCCGCACCTCTATTAAACCATTGGGAAGCATTGCCGGACGCGAAGACGTTGTAGAGGCTGGAGCGGTATATTTTATCAAACCTTTTGATGTTCGCGGTTTGGCTGTATCGCGTCAACGGTATGCGGCTGCCGATAAAGGGGATAATTTCCGGGCGTATTTACCGAGCTTGAGACGTACCCGTGTTCTGGCAGGATCAGATTCCCAAGACCCAATGGCGGCCAGTCTCGAAGTGACGTGGGATGAGTGGCGTCAGAGCTGGGTGAAGCCGGATCCTCGGAAATTTGATTATAAAATTGCCGGTGAAACTTTTGTTTTGGCCCAACCTCAGGTCGGTCATGCCTATTCACCAGCTTTCCGCGATAAGTCAGGATGTCAGCTTGACCGAATAGAGCTTGAGCTACGGCCTGTTTGGATATTGGAGGTCACCGATAAAACCGGAAGCTATATGTATTCAAAACGCCGGTTGTATGTGGATAAGGAACTTTATTATGTCAATTATCAGGAAATGTATGATCAACGCGGCAAATTATTGCGGGTATTGGACGATGCCCGTGATTGGCAGCCATCCACAGGTCTTGCCTCCTGGAAAAATTACGTGATTTGGAATGTTAATTCCAAGCGGTGGAATTATCTGAATATGACTCCGGACTGGAAGAATTACAAGCAGGATATT
>JAADIV010000171.1 GCA_013151175.1 Deltaproteobacteria bacterium
GGTCGGGTTTAAAACCCGACCCTACAACAGCGTAACCTGGTGTGCGGGCAGAGGGCAGGAATAATCTTCCGGGCGCGTGAAACGGAGGGGCAATAATTGCCGATGGCGGTAATAAGACCCGTGGTAATCAGGAAGCGGAAATCAGGAGCGCCGGATCGTCATCGCCGCCGGCCGCAATCTCACCTAATTCCTGTTTTTTGTGGCCCTCAACAATCTGGTTCAATCTGGCAACACTTTCCCGGAGACGGTTCGTTTCATTAGCCATCGACTCCGCAGCAACCGCCAATTCCTCGGAATTTGCGGCCAGTTTCTGGGTACCGCTGTCCATATCATTAACCGCCCGATTAATCTGGGAAATCCCCTCGGTCTGTTGTTGGGAGGCCTCACTTATTTCTCCCACGAGAACCGCGTTTTCCTCGGCGTTCTCAGCAACCTGCTTGATAACAGCAGCGACCTGATCGACTTTTTTGCTGCCTTCAATGGTATGCTCACCTGAGACTTCAATAAGGGTCTGCGAGTTGTGTACCGACTCAGAGGTGCGATGCGCCAGATTTCTTACCTCATCGGCAACAACAGCAAACCCGGCCCCGGCCTCACCAGCTCTGGCCGCCTCAACAGCGGCATTAAGGGCCAAAAGGTTGGTCTGGAAGGCCACACCCTCAATATCCTTTATAATTGAGGACAATTTTTCACTGTCCTCTTTTATATCACCCATACTTTCTAGCATGGAAGCCATATCGGTCCTGGCCGTGCTTATGATCTCCTGATTCCGCCGCATTGAATCGTTGGCCTGCCGGGCATTCTGGTCATTCTTCATAACCATGGAGGTTATCTCTTCCAGAGAGGCGCTTGTCTCTTCAAGAGACGCGGCCATGGACGATGCCATGTCGGCATTGGTCTTTGAAGCGCCGGACGAGACATCCGTTTCCTCTCTGATTCGATCCACACTTTCATTTACATCGGTAATAACCCCGGCTATCCCCTTGGAGATATTTTCCACCAACAGCCATGAGCCAACTATAACAATCAGAAGAATCCCCGCGCCGCCGAACCCAAAAACGATATTGAACCTGTGAACCTCCGCCATTTTGGCATCTTTAAGAGCCTCCAGGGAATCCCGCAAACCATCGACCATATCCTTGGTACTGCCCATCAGGGTAGCAAACTTTTCCAGATAGATATCAGAAAAAGCATCCTGGGCCGCATCCGAATCACCATTAGCCAGGGCCGGCAGCACCTTTTTCTGTAAAACATCAGCCATCCCTAGCCATGCCTCTTTCGCCCCGGACGCGGCATCAAGGACATCAGACGCCACATCAGCGCCATGGCATGAAGTACAATGCAGGCCGTTATGGCCGTTCGGCTTCGCGAACAGCCGTTCCTGCATCTCCGCAAAAACTTCGTTGGCGCGGCTTATTTCCTTCGGCAACGCTTTGGCATCGTCACCATCGTAATCCAACATGAGTGCTTGCAGATCACTATTAATCATATTGGTATCCACCCGAATTCTCGCGGCATCGTCAACGGCGCTGTACATAAGCTCCAGACCGCGATAATCCCTGCCGCCGATCTTGACCCTGGAGATAACCACAGTCGCCGCTCCTATAATGACAACAATGGCAAGAGAGATAAAGGCGACTAATATGAATAATTTTTTCCGTAAACTCATCCGCGTCAATGCTCCTTGGTAGGTAAAAATGCCAAATACAGGGGGTGAAAAAAAGAGGGGTGGGACAGTGTAAACAGCCCCGGCTCATCCTTCCAGAACGTGCGAGCAGTATAGACATAATATCGCGCCAAAAGCAATAGAAAAAGCAATGGAAGTAAAAAAAATTATGGGACGATACCATGGGATTGGCGCCCGGGCGCAGGGGCGGGTTGCTTGCTCAAAAACCGATATTTCCAATATTTTAGATTGGCGCCCAAGCGTAGGGGCGGGTTTCAAACCCGACCATAAAGGGACGATACGGGGACGGCGGGAAAAATTATTTACCGCCCAACATCCCTAGGCGTTTACTTACTGCGACGGCCTTCTGCGGCCTGAGCTTGGGAATAACCTTTGCTACCAGATCGGTCTGCATTGCCCGCAGAATTTTTGTGACTTCGCCATCTTCCATGGCATTAAGCAGCGGCGCTAATTTAGAGGCACTCATAGCGGAATAGACCTTAATCAGATTTTTGAAGTTTTTACTCTTTACCGCACTGAATTCAGCCAGAGCGGCACTGACTTCGTTTTGCAAACTTTTTAATTTGTTAATTCTGGCCTTGACATCCTGCTGCAGGGACTTAAATTCCGTTTCCTTTTTTTGTAAGGCATCTTCCCGCAGCTTAAGCTTATGTTCTCTGGCCTTTAGAGCCGCCGAGCGCTCAATATCCGCCGCGTCTGTTTTATGCATGGGCGGGGTCGGGAATGCGGCCAAAACCGTAGTGGGTAAAAGCAGGAAGAGAAATAGAAATATAATTTTTTTACGCATCTACCCCGGCCCCCAAACCACTAAGTCCTTTTTGCTTGAAACGGATAACGGCCTGTTCGTCATCTTCATTTTGCCTATGCCGCAACTCTTCCCGCGTATAGGCAATAAAGTCCTTCTCTTTCAGGCGCTCGACAATTTTACGGGCCTTAACCATCTCCAATAATGCCATTCTTGCTTGCTCTACGGTGTTCTCCTGGGCCGCGATGGCGTTACGCTGCACCGCAATCTGCCGATCCTTCTGGTCAACGGACTCCACATAAAAGGAGAGCATGGCGGCCCGCATGGCGCCGCGTTTATATACCGCCAGGCTGTCCACCAGTTCAAGTCGCTGCCGCTGAATATCCCCAAGATATTTGCGGTGTTCCGCCAAAACATATATCTCGTGAGCCAGCTTCTGCATACCCTGCTCCTCAAAATTGCGCCGCACCCGAAGCAGCGTTTCTAGTTTGTAATGATAGACCATAGGATATAATTTAAGTTAAAAATTTAGGGTGGACAAGGCCAGAGTGCTGTCCGACAAGGAGCTCTTTTCATCAACCTGTTGGCAGAGATAATCATCCAAATTGTCAATCATGGCGATGGCCTGATCGATTTTAGGATTGCTGCCCCCGGCATAGGCGCCGATATTAATCAAATCTTCCGATTTCCGGTAAACCGCCATTACCGCCAGAAAACGGCGGGCCTGGGCCATATGCTCTTTAGACATCACGTCCGGCATACAGCGGCTGATACTGCTCAGGATATCAATGGCCGGATAATGGCCATGGCTGGCAATATCACGGCTTAAAACGATATGGCCGTCAACGATGGAACGTACCGCGTCGGCAATGGGTTCGTTCATATCATCACCCTCTACCAGAACCGTATAAATACCGGTTATACTGCCCTTGCCATGGCAGGTTCCAGCCCTTTCCAGAAGCTTTGGCAGCTGCGAAAAGACCGACGGGGTATAGCCCCTTGAAGTAGGCGGCTCACCAATGGCCAGACCAACCTCACGGCTCGACATGGCAAAACGGGTTACCGAGTCCATCATCATAATCACATCACGGCCCAGATCCCGAAAATACTCGGCAATGGCGGTAGCCATATAGGCGCCGCGCATCCTGACCAGAGGTGGCTGATCCGATGTTGCCACCACGACAACGGAACGGGCCAATCCCTCCGGCCCCAAATCACGTTCAATAAAATCCTTTAATTCCCGGCCACGCTCACCAATCAGAGCAATAACGCTTATATCCGCCGCCGTGTGTTTGGCGATCATACCCATAAGGGTACTCTTGCCAACCCCGGAACCCGCCATAATCCCGATACGCTGGCCCTTGCCAAGGGTAAGCAGACCATTAATCGCCCGCACCCCCACGTCAACCGGGGTCTTAATTCTATCCCGGCCCATGGGATTCAGGGGTTCGGCATAAAGGGGATACTCGGCGGTTTTCAGCAGAGGCCCCTTGCCATCAACGGGATTGCCAAGGCCGTCAATGACCCTGCCTAGCATGGCCTCTGACACCGGCACCTTTGCCTGACCGCCAATCTGCCTGATGATACTGCCCGGCTCAACCCCGCGCATCTCGCCCAGGGGCATAAGGAGTACCCGCCCCTCCCGAAACCCAACAACTTCGGCCGGCACAGAACTTTTGCCGCGAAAGGTGCTAATCTCACAGATACTGCCCACCGGGATCCCCGGCCCGTGGCTCTCGACCACCATACCAATGACTTGACTGACCTGGCCGCGCACCTCAATAAGCTCGGTATCGGCTACGATCTGCAGACAATTTTTAATCGACATAAAAAACCTATTTGGGGTCTCAGACCGGGGGGCTTGCCGCAAGCGCCTGGAGGAAGGTGGCTTCAATGGCCTTTGACAATTTATCCCGGCGAGATTCCAGAGTGGCATCGACCTCACCGAAACCGGTCTCCAACAGGCAGCCGCCCTCGGAGATGACGGGATCCTCCACAAATTCAAGCTGTTTTATCCCCGCTAACAATTCAGGATCATCAAGACCACCCTCTTGCAAACGATTGAGATCATTGGCGTGCAGATGAACTATAACCGTGGAATTCTCCACCACATACCCCAGGGCGGCCTTCAGACAGGCCTGAATAATTTTAGGATTCACCGACACCTCGTAGAACAAAACTCGTTCTAGCATCATACGCATAAGAGCCAGGAGATCGTGATGGTCCTTTTTATACAAATTCTGCCGCTCGGCCGGAATGACCCGTAGCAGCTCACCAATTTTAGCAACCTTGGCAGCTAGCTCGCCCCTGCCAAGTTTTAAGGCCTCTTCGCGCCCGGCGGACAAGCCCTTGTCATAGGCCTGTTTTTCAATCTCAGCCGCCTTGATTCGGGTCTGGGCTAGCATTTCCTCACTATCCTTACGGGCCGTTTCCGTCTCCGCCCGCAGCCTGCTCAAGGCATCGGTGTATTCGGTACTATTGCTTTGCCACAGAGAATCAAGGGTACAAAATTCGTCCTGATTTAGGTCTTCAAGATCGGAAGGCGTTGTCAATATCTCGTTTAGGGCTGAAGCCTTTGTTTTTATTATGCTAGACAAATTCATCATCTCCTCCGCCACCGGCGGACAACTGCACCTTGCCTTCCTGCTCCAGGCGCTTGCCAATCTTCAGGATGGCCTGCTGGGCGGCTTCCACATCCTTCAAACGGGTGGGACCCATAATCTCCATATCCTCTCTCAGCATTTCAACCGCCCTCTTCGACATATTTTTGAACACCTTTTCCTGCAGCTCATCAGAGGCGGTCTTAAGAGCCAACTTCAGGTCATCGGTGCTGACCTCCTTCAAGATAGCCATAATACCGCGGTCGTCCACCTCAATAAGGTCTTCAAAGACAAACATCAGCCGCCTGATTTCATCGGCCAACTCCTCCCGCTGTTCTTCAACCCCTTCCATAATAGATGCTTCCAGGGCGCGATCGGCATTATTCAGAATTTCCGCCACCGCCTCAACTCCTCCCAACCGCTGCCCCTCCATGCCTTCAATCGATAATAACTCTTCCTGCAAAACCCGGTCAATATCAACCAGGATCTCTGGACTGACCTTATCCAACTCACTCATGCGCATAATTACTTCAACCCGCTGCTCCTCTTTTAACTCGCCGAGTATCGCTGCCGACTGAGCCTGTTCCAATACGGACAACACCAGGGCAATGGTCTGCGGGTGTTCATTACGGAGAAAATTGACCAGAATTTGCGGCTCAAGTTTACGGGCCTTTTGAAATAGAGTAAGCCGCCAGTCGGAGTGAATATCTTCTAAAATTGCATTCGCCTTATCACCCACAAGGGCCTTTTTCAGCGCCGATTCCAACATATCATCACCAGACAGAAATAAATCATCCCCGCCGACATCAGAACGAAACGCCTTCAAGAGAGAGGTAATATCCTCCTTCTCAACATGATCGATCTTGGCCATCTGACGACCAACATTCTTGATCTCACCATCATCAAGACGCTGAAACACCTTGGCGGCAAAATCGTCCCCCAAAGTCAGCAAAAAGATAGCCGCCTTCTCCGGACCGGACAGATCAACGGTATGTTCCTTTTTAGAAACCAATTTCTAGCCCTTTTCCCGCAGCCATCTCTTGACCAGATCAGCGGCCCGATCCGGATCACTCTTGGCCAGTTTATAAATTTTTTCCTTATCAGTAAGCCCCATATTCGGCAA
>JAADIV010000200.1 GCA_013151175.1 Deltaproteobacteria bacterium
GTTACGAACATTTTACGTAACTATTCAGCGTGATGCCCAAAAGTCGCGATAACCCCAGAGCGTAACTGTTCAGCAGTGCTCCAGGTTAGTTCATTTATGACTTCGAAGCATACTTTGGTATTCGAGAAGGCCTAAATGGGCTAAGATGGGGTGCTGCTGAATAGTTACCATTTTACGGTGTAATTAATTATTCCCTGAGGTAAAAATCCCATGCTTAAATCAGGATTTGACAGGCGTATAGACGTTGAGCGGATTCCCACCCTGCCGGCTGTTGCTGTTGAGGCAATGAAATTGATGGACGGCGAATCATCCAGTTTTGATTCCGTTGCTGATTTGCTCCACAACGATCAGGTTCTTGCCAGTCGTATTCTGCATTACGCCAATGCCGCTTTTATTGGCGCTCGCAGTAAGATTACCTCTATTCCCCGGGCTATTTCCCTGCTGGGCTTTAATGCCGTCAGAAGTCTTATTCTTTCTGTCTCCGTTTTTGATTGTTTTGCCGATAGTCACGCTGGAAAGCAGGAAGGCCTGGTCAATTTTTGGCGGCACTCCATCGGCGTGGCCGCCACCTCCGAGATTTTGGCCAGGAAACTTGGCTTTTCCTGTCCTGATGAGGCATATCTGGCCGGGCTTGTCCATGATATAGGCAAATTGGTCTGCCATTTACAGATGCCGGATGAGTTTAGCCAGGTATGTCTGGAGCTGGATAAACAGGGGAGCTATTCTACCGATGGCCCTCTGGCTCTTGAGGTGGAAAAGGAGATAATGGGCCTTGACCATACGGTGATTGGTAAGATGGTGGCTGAGCAATGGCTATTCCCGGAACCCATGGCTTCCGCCATGTGGCTGCATCATCAACCCGTACCGGGGGCTATTGAGCCGGTGCCGGAGAATATCTGCCAATTGGTACGCTTTGCCGATGTGATTTGTGTGGCGCATAATATCGGTTCCAGTTATTTCCTTTGCGCTAACCCTTACGACCATCAACATTACCATTTTGCCCTGGAGGATTTATTACTGCACCATAATCTTACTGAGGCAATGGATTCAATCATCTCTGAGATTACGGCGCGGGTTGACAAGATTGCCGGCGTGCTTGGCTTACATGATCAGCAGACCTATCACAAGTCGGTGGCTGCGGCCAATGTCAGTCTGGGTTCCATGAGTTTGAACCTGGATCGTCAGAATCAGGCGCTGGTTACGGCCAACCGAGTGTTGGACGCAACTTGTAAGATGAACCGCCGCCTGGCGCCGGGAATGGCCGTTGCGGATGCCCTGCGTGAGATTATCATGGCGGCCCATGAGGCCTTTGGCGGGTCACGCTCTGTCTGTATGGCCCTGGATGATGATGCCAAACAGTTTGTCGGGCAAATTTATCGTGCCGGCACGTTTGAAGAATTTACCGCGCCTCTGAACAGCGGGGCTCAGAACAAGGACGGGGTGGACGCTAAATCGGCGGCAATAAGGGAGTTACGCCGGGCATCGGTGGACTTTTCTGATGGCGGTATTGCCGCGTCCGGGGTGGCAGAAATTATCGCCGGCTCGGAATTTATGGCCAGTTTTTTTGTGGGTGATCGGCAATCGCATGGCCGGGCGGAACGGATAATCGGGGAATTACTGGTGGATTTTCAGGGTGCCGATCTCAAAGCGGCGCAGGCTGATATCAGTCGTAATTTTGAACTTTTTGCCGGGGCGGCGGCCAATGGTATTGAACGGATTTTGTTGGAAAAGGATCTTCGCCGGCAAACCGAAAAGATGGCGGCGGATGCCAGAAAGATTGATGAACATCAGCGGCAGCTCTTTAACACGCATCGTTTGGCTACTGTTGGCCGTTTGGCGGCGGGCGCGGCCCACGAGATCAATAACCCCTTGACCATTATTTCCCTGAATCTCCAGATTATGGGGCGTATGCTGGCCCAGCGTCAGGAAGATCAGGAGTTAAAAGACCGTCTCGATGTAATCTCGGATCAGGAACGGCGGATTTCCAAGATTATTGGCGATTTGATGGGATTTGCCCGGCCCAATGAGCCTCAATTTGGTTCGGTGAAAGTTGATACCTGCATGTCTGCTGTATTGTCAGTGCTTGGTGATCGGGTTTCTACCGCCAAAATTGAAATCATAAATAAAATATCCACCGATTTACCGCCGGTTTTTGTTGATGCGATGCAGATAGAGCAGGTATTTATGAATTTGCTGATCAACGCAATTCATGCTATGCCTGGTGGCGGCCAGCTTGTTTTGGCGGCGGAGCCGGATAATCATGATCGGCTAGCCGTTACGATCGCGGATAATGGCTCCGGTATTGCCCGTAAGGATATTGCCAAGGTATTTGACCCATTTTTTACCACTAAGATGGAGGGTGAGGGTACCGGCCTGGGCCTTGCGGTCTGCCACTCGATTATTGAGCATAATGGCGGGGTAATACAATTAATGAGCGGTGAGGGTGAGGGCTCCACCTTTACGGTCTGCCTGCCTCTGGACAACGGCCTTCAGTTGCGCAGCCTGAAAAAGGCGGTGGATCAGCAGAATAGGCCGGATGTCAGCGAAGACAATGGGATTTGCCGTATTCTTATTATTGACGATGAACGGCTGCTTAACGATATGCTGCAGGAATGTCTCCGGGCGGCGGGTTATGAGGTTGACGGTGCCTATGACGGGGTTGAGGGTATTGGTATGCTGCGCTATAAAAAATACCAACTCATTTTGCTTGATGTCCGCATGCCGCGTAAAGACGGCCTTGAGGTTCTGGCATTCGTCAATAACGAATATCCGGATATTCCGGTAATTATTGTTACCGGCCTGGCCTCTATGCAGGAGATAAAAGACACCGTCAAGATGGGCGCCTATGCCTGTTTGAAAAAACCATTTGTCCTGGAACGGGTATTGGCTACGGTTAAGAAGGCCCTGGCCAACAAAAACAAGTAGGGGTGGATCCCCGTATCCGCCCTGATAATCTTATGAACCTTTTAACAATTTCTGAATTGACTGACGCTACCGGCCTGGAGGAGAGCCTCATCCGCTTTTATGAATCGGAGTACGGCGGGCAGCTGCCGGAAAAGATTTTGCGTGGTAACGGGCTGTTTTTCCAGTCCCAGGCCGTGGCGGTTTTTCAAAATCTGCACGCCAGGCATGGCGGCGGGCCGGCACGGGAGGCCGAGCCCGAAGACGGGCCTGATTATGCCAGAGTTATCGCGGTAAGTTCTGGCAAGGGCGGGGTGGGCAAGAGCAATCTGGCCCTTAACCTGGCTATTGAGATGCAGCGTTTCGGCAGGATGTCTCTGGTGTTGGATGCCGATTTGGGGATGGCCAATATCCATCTTCTTGCCGGTATCCAGCCCCGAAACTCGCTCACAGACTTAATTAAGGCACAACTACCCATATCCGATTTGATCAGTGAGGGGCCGGCCGGAGTTGGTATAATAACCGGCGGCTCTGGAGTGCTTGCTCTGGCCGACAGCACCGCCGCCCAACGCCGTCAGATGCTTGCCGCCCTTGAGATCATGGAAAAAAACGCTCAGGTGATTATAGTGGATACCGCTGCCGGAATGGGTGCCGGGGTGCGGGACTTCCTCAGAGCCGCCGATGAGATTATTCTGGTTTTGACCCAGGATCTTACCTCTCTGGCAGATGCCTACGGTCTGTTAAAGGCCCTGCGGCAGGAGGGTTGCGCCAAACCGGTCTATTCGGTGATAAATATGGCGGCATCTTTGCGGCAGGCG
>JAADIV010000235.1 GCA_013151175.1 Deltaproteobacteria bacterium
CTTTAAACCGGTATCCGCCAAAAACTCCGCTAGCATGGAGTCCAAATCAGCATATTCACCGCTAGCATAAGCAGTGCTAGCCAGGGGATTTTTCAAGCCTGAATCCGGGGCATAGATGGCCAGATTTGTCTTCGTGCCGCCAATATCACCCGCCAGAATTAAATCTCTTTCAAGTCTCATGTTACCTGTCACCTGCACCCTGTCCTCTGCCTTCTGAGCCCCTGTCCTCTGCCTTCTGAGCCCCTGCCCTCTGTCACCCATTTTGCCAGTTTTTCCCGAAATATCTTGGCATTATGTCTGATATCCACCGGAAAGGCATCGTGTATCATAAAATCAGCTATCTCAGCGGTATGCTCATGGGCTAGGGCAATATTGCCCAAATCTTGGCGCAATCCCGCCGGATCATCTATCTTCTCATATGGTTCAACAATCAAAACCGGCCGCTGCCGGCCAGGTTTACCAATGCCAACCAGAGCGGAACGACGAACCTTGGGATGCTGATTAAAGACTGCCTCACAACAAATCGTGTAGAGAATGCCATTTGCGGTCAGCACCCGATGAGCCTTACGGCCGCAAAACCACAGACGCCCCTGGGCATCAAAATACCCCACATCGCCAATCCTGTGCCAAAATCCATCGCCAACAAAAATCTTGGCCAGGTGGTTTTCCGCCTCATTATTGCAATAGCTCTTGGTTACCACCTCTCCCTTGACGATTATTTCACCAATTTCCCCTACAGGCAACTGATTTCCGACATCGGCCACCGGCCCGTCAACCACCGGGATAACCCGCGCCAACACCCCCGGCAGCGGCCTGCCAACGCAGATGCCCTTGCCCCGCACGGTATGTTTCCAGGTATCTTCAACAACTTCACGGCCGGATATGGAGATAACAGGCAGCGACTCTGTGGCACCATAGGGGATATGAATTTCACCGGCCGCCGGCAAAACGGCAAACATTTTCCGCAACAAATCACCCGATACCGGCGCCCCTGCCATCAGCACCTTCTGTAGGGAAGGCAGTTTTATCCCGCGAGACCGGCAATAACGGCCCACCACCTCCCAGATTGCCGGGGAGCCAAAAGAATACGTCACCCCGTACTTCTTAATGGTTGCAATGAATTTACGGGGATTTACCTGGGCCGGGCGGCTGGGATCCATCTCCGGGATTACAGCGCAGGCCCCCAGGGCAATGGAGAAAAGGGCAAATAGCGGAAAAGCCGGTTGATCCACATCACCCGGCCCTATGCTGTAATAATTTTTAATCTGCGCCAACTGGGCCTGAAATATGCGATGCTCATATTGCACCCCCTTGGGCGGGCCGGTACTGCCGGTGGTAAAAATAATGGCGGCCGGATCATCGGGGCCGGTGGCAGCCATAATAAAATCCGCAGGATGGCGGCCGGGCGGCGGTAATTGCCGGCCTAGCAGTCCAAAGGCCTCACCTACACAGATATGACGGCGCACCGTTCTGAATGATTTCGAAAACAGCCGTTTAAAAAGTTGGGCGCGGGGAATAGCGATAAGGGTTTCCGGTTCTACTGAGCTGATGCAGCGTAGCAGGTTTTTATAGCCCATACCCGGATCAATCAAAATCACGACCGCCCCCAGGGAAAAGAGGGCAAAGGTCAGGCAGATAAAGGGCATGGATGGTTTTACCATGAGCATAACCCGCTGCCGCCGTTTTATGCCCTGCCGGGCCAGAAAATCGGCGTAGAAACAGGTATTCCCCTCAATTTGGGCGAATGTCCATCTGCCACCCGCCCGTCCCGGCACGATAAGAGCGGTATCATGGGGGGCAGCGGCCGCCACATCTTTAAGAGCCTGGGCGATATTACATATTTCAGCACGCCCATCACTCATAATGCACCATAAAATTCGGTAAATATCGGCTCGATCTGGGCATAGGCATCCTCCAGAACATAATGACCTGCCGCCGGGAGATAATGGCATTTGGCATGGGGAAAACGCCGCCGCCACTCATCATAGAAATAATCGTTAAAGCAAAAATCACGACCGCCCCAGATAATCTGCATGGGAATATCACCCAGACGGGAAAGATTTTCCTCCACCCTGGCCAAGGTAGACCATGATGGATGATTTTCATGGAGGGGAATATCCCGGACGAAGGCATTAACCGCCACCCGGTTACGCCACGAATCGTAGGGGGCCAGATAACCGGCAGCAACCTCCGGCGCCAGAGGTTTCACCACCGCCATATGCAGGGCCGTCCGGCTGAAGGCGTTCATACCCCGCAAGAGCAGCGTGCCAAGCAGCGGCAGTCGGCACAGGCTGATTCGCCGGGGAATTCTGGCGGAGATAAAAGCGGCGGTATTTAATACGGTAAGCGAACGAATCTTTTCGGGATAGCGCCCGGCAAAGCCCATACCAATGGCCCCGCCCCAATCATGCATCACCAGTGAAATATTCCGGAGGTTAAGTTTATCGATAAAGGTAGAAAAATTATTGATATGATTTTCCAGGGTATAAGCGTAATCCTGGGGTTTATCGGAAAGGCCGCAACCGAGATGATCCGGGGCAATAGCACGATATTTCCCTCGCAGGTGACAGACCAGATTGCGATAGAAGAAAGACCAGGTGGGATTGCCATGCACCATAACAACGGGCATCCCCTCACCTTCATCAATGTAAGAGATGCAATGACCATCTATATCCATGCGGCGGGGACTAAACGGATATGGATAGTTCACCACTCTATCCCCAACATCAGACAATTGATACCTGAGCCAATCCCCAGAATGGCAGCCCGTTCACCCGCCCGCATAACCCCCTGTTCCACCGCCAGAGCCATGGTGATTGGCGCCGACACTGAGCCGACATTGCCGAGATCCTGGAGGGATTCAAAATTTTTAGTCTTATCCAAGCCTAGGGTATCCATAAGCAGGCGGGTGTGAGCGCGGCCTACCTGATGGCAGAAAAAATGGTCAATTTCTGCCGCCGGCCAGGCAAGATCCTGCTGAAATGACAACCAGGTACGATGCGCTGTTTCCACTCCCTGCCGTAATAATTCTTCAGAGTCGGTGGCCATAAGGGTTACACCGCTACCGCTGCCACCGTGACACAGATCATTGTGGGCGGTATTGGCCCGGCAAGAACCGCCAATTAACCGGTGAGCGCCAGGAATGCAGTCCGCCCCGGACATAACCAGAGCCACGGCCCCAGAACCGATGGTCAAGGAGGCAAAGGACGATTTTATCCCCTTACGGGTCAAAGTTTCATCGGCAAGAAGAGCGGCAATAGTGGAATTCACCAAATCCTCCGCTGTTTCACCGGAGACCAACAGGCCATGTTTCACCTGACCCAACTCTATCATATTGGCCAGTACCAACATACCGTTCAGGAAACCAAGACAGGCGTTGGAGAGATCAAAGATCAGGCAGTCATCCTTAAGCCCCAGCAGATTATGCACAAAGGAGGCACTGGCCGGTTCAATCATATCCCGACAGACAGAGGTGAAGAGCAGGCAGTCAATATCTGCGGCTGCCAGGCCGGATGCCGCCAGGGCCTTACGCCCGGCCATAGCCGCCGCAGCGCTTGGTCTGGTGCCGACATCCCAAAAACGGCGGCTGTGAATACCACTCATCAATTCCAAACGACCAACAGGCAGTTTCAGGCGTTCGTAAACCGGCGCCAGACGTTCTTCCAGGGCGGCGGAGGTAATTTCATTAGGCGGCAATTCATAGCCAAAAGC
>JAADIV010000008.1 GCA_013151175.1 Deltaproteobacteria bacterium
CGGATCTCGGCAAACCGGGGATACGAATCGGCCTGGGCAATCCCAGAACCATGGCTCTGGGCAAGTCTTATGAACTGATCAAGAAAAAAATGAGGCCGCAGTCAAGGGCCGGGATTGCCGGAAACAAGGTGGTGGAGGCGGTTAATGTTTCCCAGATCATCAGCTATCTCAAGGCCGATATTATTGATGCCGGCATTGCCTTCGATTCCACGGCCAAGGCCAACCATCTGACCTATATCGAGATTCCGGCCGCCTGTAATCATACAGAGATTGCCCCCATTATCAGGCTAAAGAGCGAAAAAAATGCCCAAAACAGCGGCCTGTTCATAACTTTCATCAATAACCACCTGAATATCTTTAAAAAATATGGATTCAGACCGGCCGGTACCGGGCCATGACACCGCTGAGCAAATTAACAAAATGGGTCAGTTTTCTGCTCGCCCTCCTGATCTTTACAATTATCATCTCCGGTGTCAGCAGCGTTCAGCAGGGGGCCATGGCTCGGCTCTTTCAGGACAGTGAATTTACCAGGGCCGTTTTTTTCACCCTGCGAACCTCACTTGCCGCCACCCTGCTGACCTCAATTACCGCGGTACCAGCCGGCTTCTATCTGGCCAGAAATAAAGGCCCGGCAGTCACCGTCATTGACACCCTTTTTGATATTCCCATTGTCATGCCGCCCCTCGTGGTTGGGGTATTGCTCCTTTCATTTTTTAACCGGCCGCTCTTAAAAGAGGTCTGCGACTTAATTTTCACCACCCCCGGAGCGGTCATCGCCCAGTTCTTTGTCGCCGTACCCTTTACTATCCGGGCCGCCAAAAACGCCTTTGAACTGGTGCCGCCCATCTATGAGCAGATTGCCATGACCCTGGGAGCCGGGCCGGCAAAGGCCTTTTTCGACACCACCTTTAAACTCGCCCTGCCCGCCATCAGCGCCGGGCTTATCCTTTCCTGGCTCCGCTGTCTCGGCGAATTCGGGGCCACTCTCATGGTGGGCGGCGGTATTCCCGACCGAACGGAAAACATCCCCATCTATATCTATCTCAGTATGAGTTCCGGAGAGTTTAAACAGGGAATGGCCGCCGCCATTGTCGCCATCGGCACCGCCTTTTGCGGCATTTTGCTGGTCAAGTTAGTGGTGAAACGGGTCTAAACCGTTGTAGCTATTAAGCAACACCCCATCTTCGTCAATTTAGGCATTCTCTATAGGTTAGTATGCTTCAAAGGCCTAGGTAAGCGAAGACTCCGAATGGGCTAAGATGGGGTGCTGCTGAATAGTTACGCCGAACTAATAGGTTATATTGAGTGAATAAGAAAGCGGTATTTGCCCGCGTTGACTTCCCATACTCTGATTTTCTTGTTAGTACCGGTGACACAGGGCCTCACCACATGAATATAGGGATGAAAATCCAGTTTTCTTGAATGGGGTATGCATCACCATGCTGAATCCGGCCGTCCCCTGGAACGTACAATGGGAACATCTATGATTTTATGCGTTTTGATTAGTTACTAACGAATTATCGTGGTAATAAAGCATAATATCATAGACGTCCCCCTTTTTACCGGTTGGTAATTTCGGCAAATCACAAGAAGAATTGCGCAACGCCTATATGTTGCTGGACTGCCGTTTTTAAAACTGTTATGATTTCCCTTGTTACAGGGGGATATCCTGCTTAAGATCGTCAATGCCTATAATATGCGGGCTGACCTCACCACAGACATACTGACCGTCACCGCTCAACTTGTCGGCAAGCCTGATTCAGCGCGAAATTCAGCCCTGAGTTTTAAAAAGTTTTGCAGTCATAACAGCACCTTACACACAGCCACTGGGCATTTATAATTCATATATGGGATTTTCAAGATATTACTTCAAAGAACATAATTTTCTTCTCACCAGGATCTCCGGCCAAATTGCGGTTGACAACCTCTTACAACATGTAATAACCGTTAATAAGGAAATGACGGGAAAAATCAATCTCAGACAACTCACCGACTGCCGGAACATAACGGATTTACAGAGTTTAAGCGTTAAAGACGCAACCAATTGCGCCCAGCGAGAAATGAACAAGCCAGGATGCTCGCTGGCAATAGTAGTACCGGATTCCCCCATATTTTTTGGTATGGCACGCGCTTACGCAATGTTTGCCGAAGACCATAGGGGAGACGTGAGAATCTTTCAAAACATTCATGATGCTTTGGAATGGCTGGCCAATACCCCCGAAGAAGTCAATATCCTGAGTAATTTCGTAGAATCGACGTAACCCTTCAGCCAGGCCTCTTATATTCTTATGTTCGGCTAAAATGAAATTGACCATTAAAAGAATTTTTCAAGCAGGGAAAGAGATGAAAGACGGCTCAAATCCAAAGAAAAAATCGCATCAACTCGTTTGCAACAAGTTCGGAAATCTCACCAAATAACACAAAAAGAACTCGCAAAAACAATGGGGTTATCACAGTCAGCGCTTTCAGAACTTAAAAGACTCCCGAATATTACTTTGAATGCAATGCAACACTACGTTGAGGCTTTAGGAGGTCATCTTGAAATTAAAGCAGTATTTCAAGGGGGCAGTAAAGAGTTGTTGGCTTAGTTCAAGAACCAAAGGTACCGGTATTTTCCGTCTCGCTCCAAGCTGGTCTATAAATCGACGCATCCCGCTCCGCTACGCACTCTTTTTTCAGGTTAATTTGAACGTTATGAAGAGCGGAATTTTATCTACTGAATAACAACAACATCCAGAGGCTTAGCCTGGAGGTCAATAACAGCCGTTAGACGATGAGTGGCAAGATCCACTACAGACAGGCCGGCGGAAGTGGTAATATACAGCCAGTCGCGCGAGGATGAAACAGCCATTTCACCAGGCTCCGGCCCCACCCTTATAGTACGAAAGACCTCATTTTGATCGGCAATGAGCATAGACAGAGTGCCGGAATACGAGTTGGTAACATAGACATAACTATTATAGGCCATCAGACGTTCCGGGCCCAGCCCCACGGCGTGGTGTTCAATCCCGCCGCTTTCCAGATTATATCGAGCGATATTGTTAGCGGTTTTCTCGGCAATATAGAGATAATGCCCCGTTATCATCAGGCCCTGGGGGCCGCCGCTGTCAGCGATAACGGCCAGCGTGTTCATCGTTGAGGCATCCATTAAAACAACCTTCTGAGAGATTGCCGAAGATAATTCCAAAGTATCATCAGCGGCAATATCCAGAAAATCGGGCTGGGAGGCGACCCGTACCCGCTTAACGAGGGCTCCGGTTCGCAAATCGATCTTGCTCACGTAATCATCCTGACGATCCAGTAAAAAGGCATAACGGCCGCTCTTATCCACCGCCATAAAGGCCGGAGCCATGAGCATGGGAATATTTATTACATCCCGCAGACGTCCGGATGATAATTCAATAATCCTGATCTCCCGTCGTTTCCGGGCCAACACTATTAATTCATCAAGGTTCTTGAAAACAGCCATGCGGCCGGGAGAACCGCTTACCCCCCAGGCCCCGCAAATCCGATTGTTATCCGTCCGAATAATATAGATGGTGTTTATTTCAGGGCAGCTTACATAAGCCAGCTCGGTGGTCAGGGGGATATGCTGGGGGTGAATGCTGATATTTTTGCCATTTACTACCATGCTGCCGGCCCGCCGAATATCCCAGGTAATAAACAGACAGCTGCTGTCATCGGCAGTTAG
>JAADIV010000079.1 GCA_013151175.1 Deltaproteobacteria bacterium
CCCCGCCGATGGGCAGGCCGATAACCCGCATCTTCATGGTCATATTACGCGCCATTTTAACAAGATGCCCTTGGGTCAGCCCCTTTTGCACCCGCATGCCTCCCGCCGCCAGAGGGAAACTTAAATCATCAATCACCAGCCAGCCGCGAAACTGCTCCAGCGGATCAAGGTATTCGATTATCAGGGATGGGGTATCCGCCTGGTTCATGGCCTTCTTAGCGGCACGCAATTTTTTATTCCCGCCTCGCTTATTCTCGTAGCTGACAGAGGGGTGATAAGGGCTCTGCCTAAGTCTGGATCACGTTGGTGGTCAAATATTCCGGCTCTTATAATCCTGGGATCAGCCCCGCCCCACCAGTTGCCGCTTATCTTCAGATTCCACTTCTGTTTAGCGCCTAATTTCAGATTATAATCATCATTGGCGTAAATGTTATTGTTGACAATCTCAAGATGCCCTTCATTCCAGGGACGGCCGCTATGACCGGGGTCAAAAAAATCGACAATATTCTGCCCTGAAGGTACCAGGAAAATACCCACATGATTATGACTGATATCATTAAACTTTATTTCCACCGGCCCCTCCATGCGGGTGAAACGGATAGCAATATTGTTGTCCCTGAATTCATTATGGTCGATATTAAGTTTGGCTCGTCCAAAACGTAATCCCTCGTTATTGTTGGCAAAGAGACAGTTTGTCACCGTCGCGGTGGAAAATTGAACCTGCAGACCGCTGAAGGCGTATTGAAAGCGGCAATAATCAATAACGCTTTTCCGGCCGGAGGTAAATAACAGAACATAAGACCAGTCCCGCGGCCGAGGGTCAGGTTCCGCGGATCGAAAGGTGATGGGCCGAACCGCTGACCCTTTGGCCAGCAAACGTCCCAGAACTCTGATTTCACCGTCGCCGACGCCATCGTCATTCTGGTCAAGACGGCGGAAGGCAATTATGGTACCTGGGGATATGGAGAGGGTAACGCCTCGGCCCACCACCACCACGCCTTTGATTATGATCCGGCCGGACCAGGTGGTATCCTGGCGAATTACCATATTGCCGATCTCCGCGCCAGGCATCCCTGAGGCGTTAAGCGGTAATAACAAAAACAGGATTAAAATAAATCTCTTCAGAGGGGTTATCATGGCATTATGTGACTGACCTTGAGCTGGATACCGGTTCGAAATTCACCGGCCCCAATCTTAATACTATGATTACTGTTGCCCTCATAGAGACCGTAATATTCTCCGGAAACCGGGGCCTCACCCATATGTTGACGGGCCACGAGATAATAAGAACCCGCCGGCAGTTCCAGGCGGAAGAAGCCCTGATTATTACTGCGGGTCATGTATTTTGATTTAAAGCGGACAATATACATCTCAAAGAGCCGCTGATCATCAGCGCTATAGGCCGAGACAAACAGGCCGCCAACCGGGAGATTCGCAAGATTGGTAATCCGACCGGCAATAACGGCGAAATCCCGGCCTCCCGCCTGGTGGCCGGGAATTGCGACAGTAGTATTTTCAAGAGAATCCCGGCGGCGCTGACGTTCATGGCCCGCCCTGGGATCAAGGGCCCCGGCATTTAAAAAAGAATCAATATCATCACGGGGATAACAGTACAAATCGACCTGACAATCCAAAGCCGGTTTGATTGTTATCGGGGAGGCGGCCGAAAAGCAGAATAAATCACCCTGTTTTAAAGGCCCCATGGCTGATGAGGCATGACGCTGACGGGCAAAGAGCATATAACGGCCGGGCTCCAAATTAAACCAGAAACGGCCGTTATCGCCAATGGTATTAGTCAGTACCCCCATGCCCCGATATGGTACATCCTCGGTGTTGTACACAGAGACACTGCCCCGACGCAGTATCTTCCCCTTATATATAACCTGACCGCCAAGCCCCTGAAATCCGGCTTTACAACGGGCCGGCCGCGCGGGCAGAGCAAAAAGCGGCAACCACTGTCTGCTGCCGTGTACCTTGATGGGATTACGGCCATGATAGGCATAAAACTGATGCTTAGAGTCCCTGGCGGTAAAAAAATATTTACCCGCCGGCAGATCAAAATGATACTCGCCCGGTTTTTTGGTCTGCCGGGCAATAACAGCCGCCCGCCCCTTAATCATATCCACGGCGTTTTTATAGGCTGTGACCCTGGCATCTGCTACCGGGCCGTTATGACTCAAGACAATACCGTCAACAACCGTGGCTGCCGAGATAGACGGCAGACAGAAAACGAAGATAAGAATGATGAAGTTCCGGGTAAACATTTTGTAATTATTCAGCTGGACTATCAACTTATGACTATTGGCAGTTCTTGGGCTGGATCTCCCTCAAAAAAGGCCCTGATTAACGGCTTGTCAGGGGCAACCATGGAGATAATAAACATAAACATCCGACTCTGACGGCCGAGAACAGTATCTAACTTGGTGGGGGTGTCACGGATTTTATCATGATTCCAGGCCAGCCGGTGCATATGGTAAGTTCCCACCATCCGCATCCCCCTGTCTTGCAGGCAAGACAGGGCTGAGTCAATTTCATCAGGCTCGGCAACCCACCCCCTCTGTTTAAGCGGGGTTTCTGAAGGCACGGCATGGGCCGCCATGGTGTCATCCATAAATGATTTATCGAGCTGCCGGCGGGCGTTTTTCAGGAGCGGGATGACATGAGCGATGGTTACGAGCTGATGATCAGCACGGCCTCCCAGAATGCCAAAGGCCTTAGGTTCCTCAATTTCATGAGCGAGATAACGGCCCTCTAATTTACGCCGACAATGCTCCACCATAATCTGGAACTGGCGGCCAGGTAGAAGTATTTTGGTAAGTTTGTCGCTAAAACGCATAAAAATAGCGCGTCATTTTTTGTTTAGTTTGAATCCTGGGGGCCAAAACTCAGCCTCAGTGCCTTGCCGAAAGTACAATATCCAGTCTATTTACAATAAGGTTAATATTCAAGATAAAATTCACAAAGGCTTGATGTTTGGTTTTTTTTGCCCCCCGTCCGCCTCCCGATTCAGCTATGATAACTATACGATTCCCCTGACTATTTGTGATTAAAGTACAAAATTAAGTTTTTTGGTTGAACGGTATATTAATTGCATTATATTTTAAGTGAGGTTTTTTAAAAACCGGGGGATTTTATATTTTTCAAAATATGGCTGTATGCGTGTGGAGCAGTTACGCTTTGGACTTATTGTTACTTCTATTCAGCGAATGCCCAAAATGGACTTTAACCATTATGAGAACAATTAAGAGAAGACAACAGGAAAGGCGCTGTCTAGAAGAACGGCGAAGCAAAGATCGAAGGCAGCAGGAAAGGCGCCGGAAAGACCGGCGTGAATTTGAGCTTTATTATTTGATTAACAGCAAGAGAACAGCAGGGAGACGGCAGGACGAAAGAAGAACGCATACAAAACGCCAGGGCGCCAGACGCAGAGATGAAAGACGTAACATTGAGCGGCGAATTGGAAAAAGCATAAAAAATGATATTCTTTCGGAACAGGAAAAAGAAATGTTTTATGACTTTTTCAACAAAAAAGTCAGATAAGATCATATCCTTTAAAACGGCATTGCCATATTTTGCCTTCTATTTTTTCGTAACCAATTCATTAATTTTTGGTAACTGTTCAGGTACAAGCGAAAAACTGCCCTAAACTGTGAGCTGTAACTGTTCAGCAGTGCTCCAGGTTAGTTCA
>JAADIV010000230.1 GCA_013151175.1 Deltaproteobacteria bacterium
GGCCATTCTCGCTAGACTGGGGTTTAAGGTAAGTGCCGTTACCGGCAAGGATGCCGATGATTTTCTGACTGGTATTGGGGCCTCGGAGATTATTCCCCGCCGGAAAATGGCCGGCGGCAGCAAACGGTCTATGTTACGGGAACGATGGGCGGCGGTTGTTGATACTGTCGGCGGTCATTATCTGGAAACGGCAGTTAAGACGACAAAATATGACGGCATTATTACCTGTTGCGGCAATGTGGCGGCTCCGGATATTGCCCTTACCGTTTATCCGTTTATCTTGCGCGGCGTGACACTGGCAGGGATTGACTCCGCCAAAACTCCCATGCCAAGACGCCGGAGTATATGGCAGAAACTCGCCGGTGAATGGCAGTTGGACATTATTGAAACTCTGGCCGATGAAATAGGCCTCGCGGAATTGGATCGCCGGATAGAGGCGATGCTGGCCGGGGAGCTTAAGGGCCGAACCATCGTTAATCTGCGCTGAAAATCTGATTTTTGCCGCGTTCTTTGGCCTGGTACATGGCCATATCAGCCTTTTTAATGAACGCGTTAATATTATCCGGCCAGGTCATACTTTCATCCCGTTGGAATTTGGCCAGGCCAAAGCTCAATGATGTCATACCGAATTTTTGCTCATTATAGGCCGCGCCGATTCTTTCGATAATCTGCAGGGCCTGCTCCTTGGATGCCTTGGTGTTTAAAACGGCGAACTCATCGCCGCCGTAACGAAATGTCCAGTCCACTCCGCGTCTGGCGGCACAGCTCGTCATGATGCCGCCCAGGGTCTGGAGAACATAATCGCCGGCCTGATGGCCTTTGGTATCGTTATAAATCTTAAAATTATCAATATCGATAAAGGTCAGAAAAATATTGTAATTATGCCGGATGGCACGGTGCGTCTCATCAACAATCTTAATATCAAAATAACGGCGGTTGTAGAGTTTTGTGAGGCTGTCGCAAACCGATATCTGTTCCAGCTTTTTAAGCATGGCCCGTTCCCGCACTACCCGCTTCAGTCGCGCCAGAAGTTCATCGGCGGCAAAGGGCTTGGTCATATAATCAATGGCGCCCGCGTTAATAACATCAATATACGAATACTCCATGCTATAACCGGTTGAGACAATTACCCCGGTGCCGGGATGGTGTCTGATTATGTGTTTGAGCAGCTCCATGCCGTTCATATTGGGCATATTGATATCGGTTATAACAATATCATATAACGATTCTTTCAACTTTTCCACCGCCTGCACCCCGTCCTGGGCGCTGGCGTAACTGTAGTCATCCAACGACAATATTCTCTCCATGGCCCGCAGAATCAGCGGATCATCATCAACGAGCAGGATGCTCACGTCCTCATTATGCCGGGTAAAATCAGAGTCGTCTGTCATTATGCCTCACCGTGTTTTCTGTTGGCGTAATGCCTCATACAAAACAATTCCCGCTGCCATGGCCAGGTTAAGGCTTCTGATATTCGCGTTAGCCATAGGTATAGTATAACATTTATCGGCGTATCGGGACAGAATTTCTTCCGGCAAACCTTTAGTCTCTTTGCCGAACACCAGAAAATCACCCGGTTTAAACTTGGCATCTGTATATGGAACGTTGGTCTTTTTGCTGAGAAAGAACAGGCGGCTTTGCCGTTGGGCGGCCATGAATTCGGCAAAATTCTGCCAATAGACAATATCCACATACGGCCAATAATCCAGACCCGCCCTCTTCAGATAGCGGTCATCGGTACTGAAGCCCAGGGGCTTTACCAGATGCAGAGTGGTATTGGTGGCTCCGCACAGGCGGGCAATACTGCCGGTATTAGGTGGTATCTCCGGCTCGACAAGGACAATATTAAATGGCTGCATATGACATATTCTCGGCACGTATTTAAAAATTAGTTCCCAACTTTGCTTACAGGTAGTAATCTTACGGGGTATCATAGTAATTTACCACCGTAAAAATGGAGTGAATATATTTATGGCTTTAATAGTACAAAAATTCGGCGGTACCTCCATCGCCACCCCCGAAAAAATTAAGGCGGTGGCGGAGAGGGTGCTGCGTAGGCAAAAACAGGGCAATCAGATGGTGGTGGTTTTGTCCGCCATGGCCGGCGAAACCAACCGCTTTATTGATATGGCCCGGCAAATTCAGGAATCGCCTGATGAACGGGAGATGGATGTCCTCCTGGCTAGCGGCGAGCAGGTGACGATTGCCCTGTTTGCGATGGCGGTTAAGGCGGCTGGCTATGACGCCGTGTCTCTATTGGGAGATCAGGTCAAAATTATTACCGATGGTATGCATACCAAGGCCAGAATAAAGTCAATTGACATCACGGCGATTGTCAATAATCTGCGAAAAAACAAGGTGGTTGTGGTGGCCGGTTTTCAAGGCGTAACGGAGGACGATGACCTTACCACTTTGGGACGTGGCGGCTCTGACACCACGGCGGTGGCCCTGGCGGCGGTACTGCGGGCCGATAAATGCGAGATTTTTACGGATGTGGAAGGCGTTTATACCACTGATCCAGGCGTTTATGCCGCCGCCAGGAAGATTGACCGCATCACCTATGATGAGATGCTAGAGCTGTCCAGTTTGGGGGCCAAGGTCTTGGATATCAGGGCCGTTGGTCTGGCCAAGAGGTATAATGTGCCGCTGCATGTCAGATCTACTTTTACGGAAAACGAAGGAACATGGGTTGTGGAGGAGAACAAAAATATGGAATCAGTGCTGGTTTCCGGATTGACTTATAGCAAAAATGAGGCTCGTATAACCATCAGTAAAGTTCACGATATTCCTGGTATTGCCGCCAAGATTTTTACCCCTATTTCCGAGGCCGGGATTATCGTTGATATGATTATCCAGAATACCAGGGCCGGTGAGATGACTGATATGACCTTTACCGTGCCTCGGCTTGATTATCAAAAGTCCTTGAATATTATCAAAAACCTTGAAATTGCCGGCGCCGGGCACGTTTCCGGCTCCGATTCCATTGCCAAAATTTCCATTGTCGGAGTGGGAATGCGTAATCACACCGGTATTGCCACTACCGTGTTCCGGGTCTTGGCCGAAGAGGGCATCAATATCCAGATGATAAGTACCTCGGAAATTAAGGTTTCCTGCGTTATTGATGAAAAATATACGGAACTTGCCATACGGTCATTGCATGATGTCTTTGCCCTGGGTGATGATAATCCGCCAACGATTGAATAAGTTACGAGACAGGAAATAATCATGTCAAAAAAGATAACCATATACGACACGACCCTGCGGGACGGCACTCAGGCCGAGAATTTTAACCTGTCGGTGGAAGACAAGATTAGAATTACCCTAAAGCTTGATGAAATGGGCGTTGATTTCGTTGAGGGCGGTTGGCCGGGTTCAAATCCCACGGCGGTGCAGTATTTTCAGGAAATTAAAAATTATAATTTAAAGCACACGCAGGTTTCGGCGTTTGGCAGCACCCGTTTATTCAGCAACCCGGTTGAAGAGGATGCCAATTTACAGGCTCTGTTGGCGGCTAAAACTTCAAGTATAACCATCTTCGGCAAGACCTGGAATATACACGTCAAG
>JAADIV010000180.1 GCA_013151175.1 Deltaproteobacteria bacterium
TGATAGAAAGACCAGCAGGGTATGCATCTTCATCTGACGACCCACCAGTTTGGGTTTCAGGAGTGAATCAATGGAAATGGAGGTAATCACATAAAAGATCATAATAAAAATTGCCAGGCCAAGGTGCCCCTTAACAAAGAACAAGAGGGCTGTGGGCACCAGGATAATGCCGATACCGACAATGGGCAAAAAGGCCATGACCGCCATAATTCCACCCCAGAGGATGGGGGCGTTAATCCCGAGATAGGCAAAAAGAAGCCCGCCGGCCAGCCCCTGCAGGATGCCGCAGATACCGTTACCAAGAATAATGGCCTGGGATATGCCCTGGAATTTGTCAATTAACTGCCCTTCCTGCTCATCCGGCAGTGGGGAAAGGCGTTTCACAAAATCCACCAGCCGCTCATAATCAATCAACAGGAAGAAACTTATCAAGACCATGAGAGCGAAATCAATCACAAAATTAACGATATTAGCCGCCCAGGCACTGGCCTTGCCGTACAGGAACATCCCCATTATCCGGGCGTAATTATTTAATTCCTGGCTGAGAGTATCGGGATTAAAGGTGATACCGAGGGAATGAAAACGACTCCGGAGCCGGTCCAGCATAGCGCTGTGCTGTAAAAAATCTTTAACTTTAACGCCGAGATGCATCTCCTGGATATATTGCAGATAGGCCGCCGCCTCTCTCGACAAGGCATTAACAAAAAAGAAGAGAGGCACAAACACCAGAATCACAATGAGAGAACAGGTGAGCAGAGAGGCTAATGAAGCGGACATGTAACGATGCAAAAAATTATATATGGGCCGGAAGAGATTAACAAGGAGCAAGGAGAGGATCAGGGTGGAGGCCAAAGGCCACAAAAGACGGCCCGCCATAAGAATGGTGATAAAAAATAGCAGTAGAAAATATTTAACCACCAAGGGACTTAAAGGTTTTTTTACCATAACGCAATATCCTGTTTTTCTATAATCTTACGGTAACTGTTCAGCTGCGCCCAATCCGCAGCCGGACAATAAGGCGCCCCGGTTCCTGTTTTAAAAGTAACGATAATCGCCAGGCTGAAAATACTGTTGCGCAGTTACCCTTTAACCTGCCTTTTTTAGGAGATTAATTCAATGAATTTCCAATTTGGCGGGAAAATTTATTGTTGCCCGCCGACGAACGTGGTAATTTCCCACTATTTTGTAACTTTACCCAGGAGTTCATAATATGAAAATCAGCATCACAAGGGCTGCGGCCGACGAACTGAAAGAAAAACCCGATGAAAGCGATCTTGGCTTCGGCAATCTGTTCAGTGATCATATGTTTGTCATGACTTACAGCGCCGGCCGGGGCTGGCATGATGCCGAGATCAAGCCCTACCAGAATTTCAGCCTTAACCCCTCCGCCATGGCCCTCCACTACGGCCAGGCTATTTTTGAAGGCCTGAAGGCCTACCGCGGCCGGGACAATAAAATCAGGTTCTTTCGGCCGCAGGCCAATTTAGAACGAATGAATGTTACCGCCGCCCGTATGTGTATGGCGCAAATTGATCCCCATGAGGTTTTAACGGCCTTGAAAAAACTGGTGGCTATTGATCAGGACTGGGTGCCGTCGGCCAAGGGCTCAACCCTTTATATAAGGCCTGCCATGATTGCCACCGAGGCCGCTCTTGGAGTACGGCCGTCGACGGAATATCTCTTTTTTATTATTTTAAGTCCCGTGGGCGCCTATTACCCGGAGGGCTTCAACCCGGTGAAGATATTCGTTACCGACAAATATGTCCGGGCCGTCAAGGGCGGGGTGGGGCATGTCAAGACCGCCGGTAATTACGCCGCCAGTATCATGGCGGCCATGGAGGCCAAGGAGGCGGGTTATACTCAGGTCTTATGGCTGGATGCCTGTGAACACCGTTATATAGAGGAGGTCGGCACCATGAATATCTTCTTCAAGATAAATGGTGAGATCATAACCCCGCCCTTAAACGGCAGTATCCTGCCCGGTGTCACCAGGGATTCCGCCCTGACCATCACCAGGGCCTGGGGCCTGGATGTCACGGAACGGCCCATAACCATTGATGAGGTTTTAAAGGCTAATGAAGACAATGAATTAGAGGAGATATTCGGCACCGGTACGGCGGCGGTTATTTCCCCGGTGGGTGAATTATATTACAAGGGCCGCACCATCACCATCAATAACGGCAAAACCGGCCCCCTGGCCCAGCGTCTCTTTGATGAGCTGGAGGCAATACAATACGCCCACAAGAAAGCCCCTTACGATTGGATGGAGGGGCTGGATCAGGCATTTTAAAAGGCCCGATATCGCAAGCCGCGGGTGGTTCTGGATTAATTTTCCGCTTCCAGCCTGCCGTTGATCCGTTTTTTTCGGCTTCTCACAATACAACTACCCATATTTATTCATTTTCCCTTATAACGGGATTAAAACAACTAATACGACCAAGATAAATGAACGACGATTCATTATTTCCTTGACTTCGACTTTTTCTTGTAATACAAACGTACTTGAGTTGAGCAGTAACAGTCCTTAAATCTTCACAGATGGGAGTATTGATTTTGGATCAAAAATCATTAATGGACTTACTCTATGTCGCCGCCTTTTTCCTTGGCGGCCTCGGTTTCGCCTTAGGGCCGCTTATTCTGGCCAACATCCTTGCGCCGCGCGGCACCCGCAATGTCGCCAACAAATCAAAACAATATATCGAATGCGGCATGGAGCCCATCGGCGATGCCTGGATCCGTTTCGGCGCCGTTTATTATCTCTATGCCCTGATGTTTCTGGCCTTTGATGTCGATGTTCTTTTCCTCTTTCCAGTAGCCGTCGCCTATAATCGGGGCTTTGCGGCCTATGATTTTTTCGAGATATTGCTCTTTGTCGGCATTTTATCGCTGGCCATTATTTACGCCTGGCGCAAAGGAGTATTTGAGTGGAATCGCAGAGTTTACAGTCGGCAGTAGATCCGGCAATCGTTCAGTTCGCCTCCCTGGATAAGCTCCTGGCCCTGGGACGTGCCAATTCGTTATGGCCCATGACCTTTGGCCTGGCCTGCTGCGCCATTGAAATGATGGCCACCGGGGCGTCACGTTTTGACCTGTCCCGCTTCGGGGCCGAGGTTTTCCGCCCCTCTCCGCGCCAATGCGATGTGATGATTGTGGCCGGCACCATTAACCACAAGATGGCCCCGGCGGTAAAGACCCTGTACGACCAGATGCCGGAGCCCAAATGGGTAATTGCCATGGGCAACTGCGCCATATCCGGCGGTCCCTTTGCCTTTAAAGGTCAGTACGCCGTGGTGGAGGGAGCTGATAAAATTCTGCCGGTGGATGTATACATCCCCGGCTGTCCGCCCCGGCCTGAGGCCCTGATTGAAGGGATTCTCCAATTAGAGGAAAAACTTACCGGCACCCGGCGCTGGCCCCGGGTAAAATGCGAATCGACATTCTGACGGGATTACAAGCAACTCCTGGCCGCATCAATGTGATTTTTTGAGGGCGGCAACAGTTATAATTCGACATTACTCGTTCAATATTTCTAAATG
>JAADIV010000174.1 GCA_013151175.1 Deltaproteobacteria bacterium
CCGCCGTCTTTGGGCAGGATGATTATGGCCGGGTGATTGCTGAATTAAAGGCCAGGGCGGCTGATCTGATGCAACGCTAATCATCCGTTATCAAAATCAACCGGCGTTGCCGTAAGACGATTATGGGGTTAGGCACTTATCCTCTGAAAACCGCCCGGTACGTATGCCGGGCGATCATGAGTTCCTCGTCTGTCGGCACAACCATAACCCGGCATGAACTGTCGGCAGCGGAGATCGTATCAGCGTGGCACTCATTAAGTGCCGGGACGATCCGGATGCCGAGATAGCTCAGTCCCCGGCAGACGCTGTGACGTATTGGAGCGGCCTTTTCGCCGATGCCGCCGGTGAAAACAAGGGTGTCCAATCCCTGGAGCACGGCTGCCAGCGCACCGATATGTTTGCGGATATGGTAGCAGAACATTTCAACAGCCTGGGCAGCGTGGGGATTACCGTTTTTCATTGCCAGCAGGGTCTCCATATCGGAACTGATTCCCGAAACTCCAAGCAGACCCGATTGATGATTGACAAGTTCTTCAATCTCAGCAACGTTTCTGGTATTTTCTCTGAGCAGATAGAGGAGTAGTCCTGGGTCGAGATCTCCGCAGCGTGTTCCCATCATCAGACCGCCGGTGGGCGTAAAACCCATGGTGGTGTCTAACGGCCGGCCGTTCAGGACAGCGGCCATGCTGGCCCCGTTGCCAAGGTGGGCGATAATTGTTCGCCCCCTGGCGGCTTTGCCGAGAACATCAAGAATATATTCATAAGACAGGCCGTGAAAGCCGTATTTGCACACACCTTGGTGCCAGAGATCGCGTGGTAGTGGGAAACGCTGGGCTACCTCCGGCATCCGTCGATGAAAGGCTGTGTCGAAACAGGCAACCTGGGGTATTTCTGGAAAACGCCGGGATGTGGATTTAATTCCCTGCAGCTCTGCCGGTAGATGAAGGGGGGCAAAGGCCGTTAATTTTTTAAGGGAGGCGAGCAGCGGCAGATCTACGATTATGGGAGAATCGTATTCCCTGCCGCCATGTACCAGTCGATGCCCAACGGCTTCGGGCCGGGGCAGGCGCAGGGATTCAAGGGTATCCAGAGCGCTGTGAATCGCAATGTTGTGGTCGGCAAAGCTGCGGTTTAACTCGGTCAGTGGTTCATGCCTGGTTCCGAATACTCGGAGCAGGCCTGTCGGCAAGCCGATACGTTCAACCGCCCCATGAGCGAGAAGAGTTTCTTCCTGCCCCCGGCATTGAAAAAGGGCGAATTTAATGGAGGATGAACCGCTGTTAAAGCAGAGGATTATATGCCCATTGTATGATACAGCCGTGTTCATTGATTCTTCTGTGTTGTGGTAATTATGCCGGCTTCACAGGAGTTTTGAAGGTTAGTAGGTGACTATAACCGTCGGAACCTACTATTTCGATTTTATCTATGCTGTTATTTGTTTCCCAGACCTTGAACTCAAGGGCCTTTTTAATGCGGTGCTCAAGATTTTCGCAGAAGATGAAAAGAATATCTTCCGTTGGATTATAGGAGATTCCGTGAATTTTGATCCAGTTAGTCTGCTTTTTATCCATGGTGCCCATCGCCATGATTTCGATTTCAGCCATCTTATCCTGCAGGGCTTTGGACAGGGTGTTAAAGTAAGATTCGCCTTCGGATTTATCAATTTTTCTCATAGACATGTCATATCTCCTTTGAATAGATTAGCATATCCCTCTGTTTCCGGTAAATAACACTAAGCACTATATCGATTTTTGTTAAGGGGCAAATGTTTTACAATAAATATTCTTTATGAATGGAGCCTGTTAAGACGGGAAGGAAAAAAAGGGTAAGTATTGAGATTGAAAAACAGGCCACCATCAGCCAGGCGGCCTTTTTCCCCTGCCAGCCGTGGAAGCGCCGCAAATGCAGAAGCAGGCCGAGGAGCAGCCAGGTTATGAGTGACCAGTTTTCAATGGCATCCCAGCTCCAGTAACTGCCCCAGCTCTGTTCCGCCCAGGCAGCCCCGGCCACAATCATAATTCCCCATAGAATAAAGGCGAAGCCGGTATATTTATAGTTGCAGGCGTCAAGTACCGGCAGAGAAGGTAATTTACCGGACTGTTGAGCGGGATGTTTTTCCTGCCATAAATAAAGAATTGAGGAACTTATGGCGATAAAAAAAGCTCCCATGGCCGGGATAATGGAGGTTACATGGATGGCAAACCATATGCCGTTAAAGGTGGCCGGCGGCCTGATCCCCGTCTCGGCGGGCAGGAATAATTGAGCAGTCATAAATATAAGGGCTCCCGGCAGCAGAACGGTGCCGATACTCCGTAAGCGGGTTGATTTGGCGCTGAAGAACAGAAACATGCCTATGGTGCCATAGGCGAGAACAGAGAGTGATTCATCTTTTTGCAGATAGGGGCCGTGTCCCACGGCCAGCCATCTGGCACCGAGGGCGAGGGTGTGGGGGAACATACCGGCGGCGGTCAGCCAGAAACCTATCTTGAGACTTTTTGTTTTTCCGCTCCTGAGGCCGTGGAAGAAAAAGCCGGTTGCCGAAAGGTACAGGGAAACGGCAAGCCAGTGGGCTATGGCGGTTAAAATGAGCAGGTGTCGGTGATCGGGAATTGTCAGGGGCATTAGATGGGTGCTGTCTTCTGAAGTTCAGCTGCAATTTCTTGTAATTCCTGGCAGAAAAGGGCCTGGTATCTCCGGGTTCGGCCGCTTATTGAGATTTGTCGTAAGCGGGACCCTTCCTTGTGCTTCTCTGCTCCGGTTGGGGTGATCTGGATATACGCCACCTTAACCGGCATGGCGTACAGTAAAAAGGCCCCTGCAATGCATAATCCGAATCCGGCGTATAGTAAAGGAATTCCATAGCTTTTGGCAAAAATGATTCCAGTCCAGTAGGATACCTTGCTGAATGTCAGGGTATCACCGAGGGGCAGCACGATGCTCTGACCGGGTAAGAGTCTAACCTTGAGTGATGGTGCCCCGGAGACGTTAACCGTAAGATCGACGCTGGGGGAGGTCAAGAGCATGGATGGCCTTTGCCGGTCGGGGTGAAAGTCGATATGTAATCGGTAAGTGGTGGTGGGTATGGTCATATTGTATAATACCGCGTTTTGGCGGCGGGCGGGGGCGTCTAAGAGAATATGGGATAGAACAGGGTGGGCGCTGTTGCTGTTTAAAAGTAAGTCCAGGGTGTAGCCGTAATCACCGGAGAGGAATAATTTGATGCTGTTGATTTTCCCCGGATGATTAATGGCAATCGGCACAGCGGTACTTCTGCCGTTCCGCTCAACAACGGTTACTTCACTGTGAATGGCCTTTACCTGGCTGTTATGCCAATACTGCGGCTTGAATTTATCAAGATCGGCCGTAAACTCCGGCTTGAACGGCCCGGCCAGTATCCCTGTTCTCGTACTTGCCCACTTGTCGGTCTGCCCGGCAAAGGTCTTTCCCATGGTTAGGATGGCAAGCCCTCTTTGCCGTAGAGCCGCGTTTTCAAGCCCA
>JAADIV010000067.1 GCA_013151175.1 Deltaproteobacteria bacterium
AAAATGGGGCCGCCGTTCACATTGATCATGAATTTTGCGGCCATAGCTGAACATGGGGCGGTTCAATTTATCTAAGGCCGGGAATTTTTTATAGGTAAGATAATGCAGAACCGTGCCCAGAAAATTGATGGGATTGGGCGGGCAGCCGGGGATATTAATGAGGGGCTTGCCTTTAATTAGATCCCTGACTCCCACGGCCCCGGTGGGATTGGGATCAGCAGCTTGAATACCGCCGAAGGAGGCGCAGGTGCCGATGGCGATGACGGCGGCGGCATGGGGGGCGGTGGCGGCCAGGATGTCCATGGCCGTGCGATCGCCGATCTTGCAATAAATTCCGCCGTCCTTAGTGGGAATGGCCCCTTCGACGACGCAGATAAATTTACCATCATACTTGGTAATAGTATTTATCAGGTTGTCTTCGGCCTGCTGACCGGCGGCGGCCATGAGCGTTTCGTGATAATCTAAGGAGATGAGATCAAGAATGAGGCGGGCCAGATCAGGATGGGAGGCCCTGAGCAGACTCTCCGTGCAGCCGGTGCATTCCTGAAAATGGAGCCAGACCACCGGCGGCCGGTCCGGGGCGGCCGCGGCGGCGGCCATTTTTGGAATCAAACTGTCAGATAATCCCAGAGCCGCGGCCACAGTGGTACAGGCCTTGATGAAATCCCGGCGGCTCAGCGGGGCCAGATCGGCACTGCATTGTCTCGGCATAACTCCCTCCTTTCTCTTTTGTCAGGGAAGCAACTCCATGTATGGGCGCGGCTGGAACCAGAAGTGGATATCCTGTTGATAAGCCCCCTGAGTCGGCTCAAAAACAGAAATAAACAATTAGAATCATGGCTGCCTGACCGCAGGGGCCGTGCGATACGACCTTTATTAAAGATTCTAAAGATTCGGGGCCTTACGACCTGATAAACCACGGTGAAATCGGCCTGAAACTCTCCTCTATTATTCTATTACGCCTAAAAAAGAGTTTATGTCAAGAGAAAAATTAGGTATTAATACTGATTTTTATGTCTTTGGCGTTTTCAGTGCCGTTCAGTGATTTGACAAATCCGGCCACGGTTTCGGAGAGGGCGTTCTGGACAAAGCTTTTAAGGGGCACCTGGCGGCCGTTAACCCAGAGAACGGCCCGGGCCGGGGCCTGGGGCGGGGCATTGGCGAGAAAACGCCGGCGGATAAAGGCGGCAATGGTCAGGCTGTCGTTAAGGTCAAAGACTTTTGGGTAGTTGATATCCAGGGTGGTGGCCACGGCGATCACCCCCTCCACCTGATCCCGCAGATGCTGTTTGTGATCCCGCACCACCTCGATCTTGGCGACACCCACGGCGGTTTTAAAACCCTCGCCGATAACTATATCAACATCGGTAAAATATTGATGAACTAAGGAGGTGAGGGGCTGGCCGCTGTTTGCGGTCATCATTACCATCTGATCCGGGGCCACAAAAAGGACGGAATCAGCCCCGGCCTCCTTGTGTTTGTAAGAGTCGGTACCGGGGGTGTCAAAACCGATGCCATGCTCTTCGCTGGATTTGATGACCGCCACCCGGTAACCGTCTTTTTTGAGATGGGATACCACCTGGCTGGCCAAGGTGGTTTTGCCGCTGTCGTGCCAGCCGATAAAGGTAATAATTTCAGGCATGTTTTTTGTTGAGTTGTAACTTTTTTTAAAGTGGTGGTAGATTAGTAATCGGTCAAGAACCGGCATTAAAAAGTATTGCCGCAAATTGCCGTCTATAGTAGCCTTTCCCTGACTTGCGGTCAGGGATCAAATTACAGAGTAACAGCCATGCCCGGTCACCATGGGCACAACGAAACATGAAAGTCATGGCAAGGCCAACATCCTTGGCAGGTGATTTTCATAATAAACTTTTTTATGTCTCTGAGTACCATTTTCTTAATCGCCGTAGCCCTGGCCGTTGACGCCTTTGCCGTGGCTCTGGCCGCCGGTATTGCCCTGCCCAGGGTGGGCTGGCGCCATACCTTCCGCCTGGCCTGGCATTTTGGGCTTTTTCAGGCCGGGATGAATATAATCGGCTGGGCTTTGGGGTTCTCTGTGCGACATCTGATTGAACGGGTGGATCACTGGCTGGCCTTTGCTCTTTTGGCCTTCGTCGGCGGCCGGATGATCCTCGAGGCCTTAAAGGCGGAGGAGGCAACGGAGCATGCTGACCCCACCCGGGGCCGTACCATGGTAATACTGGCCCTGGCCACCAGTATCGACGCCCTGGCCGTGGGCTTGAGCTTTGCGGTCTTAAAGGTGAATATCTGGTTCCCCGCCCTGGTTATCGGCATAGTTGCCGCTCTGTTAACCGCACTTGGCATTCATCTGGGCCATTTCGCTGGGCGCTCATCGCGTCTCGGCCCCAGGGTGGAGATTGCCGGCGGCCTGGTTTTAATCATTATTGGCCTTAATATTCTCCATAGCCACGGGGTGTTTTAGTTCCCCCTAATATAACTGGAAAGTTGGTTCCTTGCTATTTAAAGTGGGTAGTCCGAAAACGAAAGTATATCTAAAATCATAAATATGTCACCCAGATATATTTTTACAGTAGACACAAGTGAAAAATATTAGAACAAGATATTACCCTCTACGTCCCTTCCCCCCTTGTGGGGGAAGGACAGGATGGGGGGAGCTATATTAAAGCATAATAAATAACTTTCAAAATCCTCGCAATATTTTGCCAAACATCATTGTTCCAAGAGCGGATTAATTTATATCCTTTTGATTCCAATCAGGCAGCACGCTGTTGATCATACTCCTCCTGTACAGCGTGATTACTGCCATCACGCTGTACACAACCTGTCCTTTTTTGTGACAGATAAACTCAAAAAGATGCTTCCCCCCCTGTGACATTGCCGCCTGAATTTAATAATCGCATACCTGCCTGCTTCTGATTTTTGACCACGGTAATCTTCCCGTATTCGTCATGTTGTTGTGGAATAATTTTGCCAGGTAGATGAATTTATGGCTTTTGGGCATTACCCCCTCATCCTGTCCTTCCCCCACAAGGGGGGAAGGGACGTAGAGGGATGAACCGTAAAGTGGCCATTTAAGAACATAGTTAGTTACCGTTATTAAACCGAGCAGAGTAACATGCAAAAATTCTTGGCTAAAATACCGCTTACCGCCACTTTTGGAGAAGTTACGTCAAGAGTGTGGTTGGTTGAGCGCTTATCCCCATTTAGTCTGAATCCGACTGATAGCTTCCTTGACATTCTCTCGCTCACCAAAGGCGGAGAGACGGAAATAGCCCTCGCCGCTGGGGCCGAAGCCGCTGCCCGGCGTCCCGACAACATGGCATTCCGTCAATAGCTGGTCAAATAAATCCCAACTGGACATTTCCGTCGGATTCTTGAGCCATATATAAGGGGAATTTATCCCCCCAAAGCAGGTGATACCCATTGCCGTCAGGCCCTCGCGGATAAGGCGGGCATTCTCGAGATAATAATCAATGGTCTCGGTTACCTGGGCCCAGCCTGCA
>JAADIV010000188.1 GCA_013151175.1 Deltaproteobacteria bacterium
CCAGGCCTTGGGGTTTGTCGGCGCTTAATAAAATAGATTTGTGTCGGTATATTTTATACTGTTATTCCTCATTTTACTGTTATTTTAATGCGTTAAGGAGATTGTTTTTATGGATTTGGCGGAACTTAAATTAAAAAAAATCAGCGAATTGACCAATTTGGCCAAGCAATACAAGGTGGAAGGCTACAGCAGTCTTCGTAAACAGGAGCTGATTTTTGAAATATTAAAGGCCCATGACGCTAAGGCCGAGAAAAATGACAGTGATAATCGCGGTAGCGGTGTTTTAGAGATTCTTCCTGACGGTTTTGGATTTTTGCGGGCCCCTGATTATAATTATCTGCCCGGCCCCGATGATATCTACGTTTCGCCCTCCCAGATCAGGCGTCTTAATCTCCGTACCGGTGATACTATTGCTGGTCAGATTCGTTCTCCCAAGTCTGGTGAGCGTTATTTCGCCTTGCTCAAGGTTGAGGAGGTGAACTTTGATCTGCCGGAAAAAAATCGGGAGAAAACCCTGTTCACCAACCTGACCCCTCTGCATCCCGAGGAACGTCTCAATCTGGAGTTTGCCCCTGATAATTATTCCATGCGGATCATGGATATAATGTCACCCATTGGTAAGGGGCAGCGTGGTTTGATCGTGGCGCCGCCCCGTACTGGTAAGACTGTGCTGATTAAGGATATTGCCAGCAGTATCGCTCATAATCACCCCGAGTCTATTCTGCTGGTTCTGCTTATTGATGAGCGTCCAGAGGAAGTTACTGATATGGCCCGCAGCGTCAAGGGTGAGGTCGTAAGCTCCACCTTTGATGAACCGCCCCAACGCCATATCCAGGTGGCAGAGATGGTCATTAAAAAGGCCAAACGGCTGGTAGAGGCCAAGAAAGATGTGGTTATCCTCTTAGACAGTATTACCCGTTTGGCCAGGGCCTATAATACTGTGGTGCCGCCCAGCGGCAAGATTCTTTCCGGCGGGGTAGATTCCAACGCCCTGCATCGGCCCAAGAGATTTTTTGGGGCAGCCAGGAATATTGAGGAGGGCGGCAGTCTTACTATCATTGCCACCGCCCTCGTTGATACGGGCAGCCGGATGGATGAGGTTATCTTTGAAGAATTCAAGGGCACCGGTAATATGGAGATTGTTCTGGATCGTAAATTGTCGGATCGCCGCCTGTATCCTGCCTTTGATCTGAACCGTTCCGGAACCAGGAAGGAGGAGCTGCTGCTCTCCCCCGATGAGTTGAATCGAGCCTGGATTTTAAGGAATCTTCTTTCCAAGATGAATTCTGCCGATGCCATGCAGTTTCTGTTAGGCAAGATGAAGGGTAGCAAGACCAATGCCGATTTTTTTGCGATGATGAACGCTTAAAAAGTTGATTTGTTCGTTGAATTAAGGTAAATATAACCGGTTTACAGTTGATATGCCCGCTGGTAACGGGCAGCCCTAAAATTTATCCGCAAGAGGAAAGTTATGAGAAAAGATATCCATCCAGATTACCATAAGATTGTGGCCACCTGTGCCTGTGGTAATAAAATAGAGTTAGGTTCCGTTGACAGTTCCATGAGTGTTGAAATTTGTTCAGCCTGTCACCCCTTCTTTACCGGTAAGCAAAAATTAGTTGATACCGCCGGTCGGGTTGAGAAATTCAAGAAAAAATATGCCAAGCATTTTCAGGCGGCTGGTAAATAATTTTATTCAGGCCGCTGATTGCAACTGGTCTTATAAGAATTGTAAAGGTAAACGCTCCATAAACCCCTGCTGTACGCGCTTATCTCGTTAAATTAGGACTTTTTGGGATTCGAGAAGGCCTAAGAACGAGGTAAGCGTATACTCCGAGCTGGAGCACTGTTGAACAGTTACCCCGTTTACTGGTTTAAGGTTTTATAAGCATCATCGGTTTGCCGGTGATGCTTATTTTGTTTCAGGGTAGTTGGCAGCTCCATCGGAGCCGATACGTTTAAGGTACTTCTATGTTCGCTAAATTTGAGCATCTATCAACCAAACGGCTTGAGCTTGAGTCCCGCCTCTCTGACCCGGCTCTGATGAGCCGTCGGGATGAATACCAGAAAATAGCGCGGGAGCATGCTCACGTCGTTAAGATGGACGATCTATATCAGGACTATTGCCGCGCCGGTGAAGAGCTGGCGGCCAGTGAGGAGATGTTAACGGCCGAGAGCGATGCCGAAATGCTGGCCATGATTAAGGAAGACATTGCGGATCTTCGTCAAAGACGGCAGCAGATGGAGCAGGACCTGAAGGTCTTGCTGCTGCCTCCCAACCCTAATGATGCCAAAAACATTCTGTTAGAGATCCGGGCTGGAACCGGTGGTGATGAGGCGGCGCTCTTTGCCGCTGATCTCTTTCGGATGTATTCTCGTTTTGCCGAAGCCCAGGGCTGGAAAATTGAAATTTTAAGCAGCAATCCCATTGGTATTGGTGGTTTTAAAGAAATTATTGCCCTCATTAAGGGGAAGAAGGTTTTTAGTAAATTAAAATACGAATCAGGAGTACACCGGGTACAAAGGGTACCGGAAACCGAGACCCAGGGCCGTATCCATACCTCAGCGGTCACCGTGGCTGTCCTGCCGGAGGTCGCAGACGTTGAGTTGAACATCCGTCCCGATGAACTGCGTTTTGATATCTTTCGTTCTTCCGGGCCTGGTGGCCAAAGTGTCAATACCACTGATTCAGCGGTGCGGATTACCCATCTGCCCACCGGGATGATTGTGACCTGCCAGGACGAAAAATCTCAGCACAAGAACAAGGAATCCGCCCTGCGGGTTTTACGAGCCAGACTGTTGGATAAATTTGAGCAGGAAAGGCATGATAAGATATCTGCCCAGCGCAAGAGCCAGGTGGGGAGTGGCGATCGTAGTGAGCGAATCCGCACCTATAATTTTCCGCAGGGCCGGGTAAGCGATCACCGGATAAATCTTACTATCTATAAAATTGATGACATAATGATGGGTAAATTGGATGAGATTATAGATCCCCTCATTTCTCATTATCAGGCTGAGGCCTTAAAGAACATGCAATAGGCCCCCTCTTTATCTGGTTGTAATTCTCCGTTGTTCCTGCCTTGGCGGTATTGTCAATAGTTACCTGTTTTCATAAATTTGACCTATCTTAAACTTTACAATTTAGTGCTTCAGCGCCTTGTAGAAGGTGGGATAGAACCGCCTGAAGCCGAGGCTGAAGCGGCGCTTATTATTGGCCATTTCAGCGGTCTTGGGCGCAGTGATATTTTTTTGCGGGCCCGCCGCCAGCCTCCGGCAACGGCAAGTTCTCTAATTATGAAGGCCGTGGACGAGCGACTGCGCAGTAGGAGGCCCTTGGCCTATATTATCGGCGAGCAGGAATTTTGGGGCCGTTCATTTGCGGTGTCGGAGGCAGTACTTATTCCCCGGCCAGAGACGGAGATTCTGATTGAAAAGGTATTACGGCAGTTTCCAGCTCCCGTGGTTTC
>JAADIV010000066.1:0-1218 GCA_013151175.1 Deltaproteobacteria bacterium
CTTTTATTATACTCCTAATAGTGCCTTCTTCATGTAAATCAAGAAGTAACCCTTTCGAGCTTTTATGATTCAGCTTAAAAGTTTTTAAGGCAATATCAACATTGTCTACTCCTAAAACAATGTCATAACCTGCTTCTTGGAACCCAAACGAAAAGCCTCCACAACCTGAAAACAAATCTATTACTGTAACTTTCTTTTTTTTATTCATTTAAACCTATTTTGATCCAATATTTTTTGCATACCTTTTTTACACATAACGTTTGAAATCAATGCAAAACAGGGGATACGAGGCGATTGTTTGAACGACAGGACTTCAAAATTAACAATGATATTTGGCTACTCGCTGTTTCAAGTGGGTAATCCAAATTTAAGTTTTCCGCCAATGAGGTAAACCATAGTGATTAAATTTCTGTCTGTTCGGTACCCACGAGCTCTGACCTTAGCGGCTTTAATTAAGCTGTTGATTCCTTCGAGAACACCGTTGGTTATTTGAGATTTAAACCACTGAAGAACACCATTCCTGTGGCGCTTAATTGTATAGGCTGCGTCTATGATAGGATTCAAACGGCTGTGGTTAGCCCAGAAAAACCATTTTTGATGGAGTTCACGATTATGTTGTGCCAATAAAACTTACCAGATCAATTATACGTTGGCAGTATGAAAATTCATTGGCGTGCCAGACCATAATTTTTAGCAGATTGTCTCTGACGATAAGCCGCTCCACATCAATTACACAGGAATGGCGGCTATTTCTGTAGTCAATACTGACTAGCGGCGTATGGCTGAGCCGCATTATACCGCGCAGTCTGCCCCGTGCCGCCTTTTCCAGGACTGCCAGAATATCCGGGCGGGCCGGATTCCGCCTTAGCAGGGCAGTGAAATCGGCAAGATGAACGTCAGGTGTAGGAACCCTTACGGCCATGGCATCAAATTTATTACGCAACTGCGGGATTACCAACGGTATTTGTCGGGCGGCGCTAGTTTTGCATGGGATTAAATTCAGGGTGGCTGATCTTGCTCGGCGCAGATCTGCATCCACTGTATCCAAAAGATGCTGATTATTGGTAGAAGAATGAATAAAGGTGGCGAGACCGGCCTTAATGCCCCAATTGTCATTAATTATTTTGGCTAGCGGCGCTAGGCAATTGGCGGTGCAGCTCGAACCGCTGATAATTCTGTGGCGGGCCGGGTCATAGCGATCCTGGTTCACCCCCATGC
>JAADIV010000066.1:1230-4672 GCA_013151175.1 Deltaproteobacteria bacterium
TAATATCTACTTCCGCCGCTGCTGTAACAACCACCCTGCCAACGCCACTTTTAAGATGGGCCGCCGCCTCATTACCTCTGGTAAAATGGCCGCTGCACTCAATAACGATGTCGATATTATCCCGCCGCCAAGGGATAGCGCCAGGCGAAGACTCGTGATACACCGGTATTTGTGAACCGTTGACGCATAATCCCCCGGCACTGGCGGATATGTGGGCGGCAGCCACTCCCTGAATGCTGTCATATTTAAGGAGATGGGCGGCGGTGGCGCAATCCTCCAGGGTATTTATTGCCACCAGTTTGAGGCCTTTTTCAGGCTCAGAGCAGACAATCCCAGCCAGTTGCCGGCCGATACGACCAAAGCCGTTTATGGCTATTCTGATGGGCATTATTTGCGTTTCTCCGTTATCAACCATAGGCGCCGCATAGATTCCTTAACTTGCGGATCGCTCACCCCGGCAATAAGCTGATCAAATTCTGCCAGTCTATCGGCATCAACAACAGCCGGGGCCGCCGGCGCCCTTTCTTCCAGACCCTTCTCTGCCGCCAACGCAGTCCGGCTGACAGCAAAACGCAGGTCACTTATTTTCAGGGGTTTTGTGCCGTTATCAGCAAATTTACCGGTCTCAAATCCGGCAAGGCGGTCATTAATTTTCTCTAGAACAGGCATCTTTTCAAATTGTAATTGCTGCATCCAGACGGAGTCAGATACCCTGAGCCAGAGGACGTCCCTCTTTATCACCTCAGGTTGGGCGTGAGCGGCTATTTCCGCTCCCACAACCTCGTCCCAGAATAAAAAAACCTGGTGAAGTCCCAAACGCCATTGCCAGTTTTTTTCTCGACAAACTCCAACGATAAGACTTCCCAGGTCATGAGCTTTGCGGTCACTTGCCATCTTCTTTAATGTTTAAAAGAACGTTGACCCGTAAATTTCATGGCAACCTGCGGATTGGCCTCATTACACGCCTCAATGGTCGCAAAATCCCGTAATGAACCGCCGGCCTGGAGAATTGCCGTCACTCCTTGTCTAATACCAACATCCGCCCCATCCCGGAAGGGGAAAAAAGCATCGGAGATCATAACCGAACCAGGCAAACCAGCCTTGGCTTCACTGGTCAACCGGTCAATTTCCTCCTGCTCCGATTTGTCCCGGTGGCCCTGCTCAATGGCTAGCTCCAAATCGCCGTAGGGAATACCAAATTTGTCAACACAGAGGGTATCGGCGTACTTGATATAGGCCTTATGAACCGCGATCTCCGCTACCCCCACCCTGTCCTGCTCACCGGTGCCGACACCGACAGTACAGCCGTCTTTCACATAGAGTACGGAATTTGAGGTAACCCCATGTTCCACGGCCCAACCAAAGAGCATATCATCAATTTCACGCTGAGTCGGTTCGCGTTCGGTCTGATATTCTCTGCCCTTATAAGTGGTCACCGCCGGCGTTAAATCCGCCGCAGAACGGATGGTGTTAATGGCCGATTGCTGCAGAATAATACCGCCGTCAATCAGGCTCTTAAAGTCAACATAACGAAAATTTTCATAATCGCTTAAACGATCCATGCGGGCAATCCGGATAATACGCAGATTCTTGCGGCCCTTTAAAATATCAACCGCCCCGTCTTCAAAATCAGGAGCCACGACAACCTCTAGATAATTTTTGCTTATCGCCTCGGCCGTGGCTTTATCACAAGACCGGTTCAGAGCTACGCAGCCGCCAAAGGCCGCGATACGGTCGGCCCGATTGGCCCTATCGTAAGCCTGGCTTAGTGAATCACCCAGGGAAGCGCCGCAGGGGTTGTTGTGCTTTAAGATAACCGCCGCCGGGCGCTCCGGCATATACTTTATGATATTTAAGGCATTATCCACATCAGTAAGATTGATTTTACCGGGATGTTTGCCCACCTGCAGCATATCCTCAACATTAATACTGCTCACCAAACCGTGTCCTGGCTCGATGAACCGGCAGTCACCCAAAACCAGATTACCATTCACCAGCTCATACAGCGCCGCTTCCTGATTGGGATTTTCACCATAGCGCAAGCCGCGCTCATCGGAGCTGCCATCTTCTCCGGTAATTTTCCAGGTTTTTTTTCTGTAAGCCAGGGTTTGATCGCCAAAACTTATCGTCATCTCCATGGGGAAATGATCGCCAAGAATAGTGGAATACATCTTTTTTAAATCTGCCATTATTACTCTCCTTATATAAAGTGTAACTATTCAGTGACAATCGAAAAGTTGCCCTGAACTGCAAAGTTACGTTAATTCTCTGTGTTGCCGCAGCCAAAAAAAAAATCAGCTGACATCCGTCATTTGAAATGCGGCATCCCAATCCTTTTTCACCGGATCAAAGCCCCTGCTTTTTATCGCCTCACAGACCTCCGTTATCGAACGATGATCGTCAACCTCAAATTGTTCAGTGGCCTCAGGCGCCTCAGAATAACCGCCCGGCGCCGTACAGGAGCCTGCCGAATAACGCGTTGGCCCAAGACCGACCATACCATCCCGATACCGGGCCTCTTCTCTGGTGGAAACAAGCAGACCTACATCCGGATCAAAGAGACGCAGAGCAAAGATGAGCTGCGTCATTGCCTTTTCACTCACCGGTTGCAGGGCCTTAAAACCACCGGCCGCCGGTTGTAGACGCGGAAAAGAGACCGTCAGGGCGGTGCGCCAAAAGTTTTTCCTCAACCAGGCCAGATGCATCCCCAGGGCAAGCCCCTCACCCCGCCAGTCACTGAGGCCCAGAAGGGCGCCAATCCCAACTTCCCGCATCCCGGCGGCAGCCGCCCTGGCCGGAGTTGCCAGACGGAAATCATAATCACTCTTCCTGCCGGCCAAATGCATGGCAGGATAAAGCGCCCGGTCATAGGTTTCCTGATAAACTGCCACACTGGAGATGCCCGCCGCAAAAAGCCTGGCGTATTCATCCTCTTCAAGAGGCTGAATTTCTATTGATATAGCGGCAAATCTATCACGCAGCCGCAAAGAAAGCTCCGCAAAATAATCAACCCCCGCTTTTTCAGGGGCCTCACCCGCCACCAGAAGAATATGGCAAAAACCACGTTTCTTAAGAATCTCTGCCTCAGCCGCCGCCTCATCAATACTCAAAAGGCGCCGTTTAATTTTATTACCTGTGGAGAACCCACAATACGCGCAGCGGTTAACACAGTAATTGGAGACATAGATGGGGGCATAAATCTGGATTTTCCGGCCAAAGCGCTGCCTTGTAATCGCAGCCGAGCGCCTGGCCATCTCCGGGAGATAGGCCTCGGCTGCCGGTGAAATCAGGGCAGCCAGATTACGGATCTCCAGGGAGGGAAGACGCAGGGCCTGTTCGACATCGGCGGATCCGCAGGAAGCCGCCATCTCCCGCAGATCACCAAATTCAGGCAGGGTAAATTCCGTCATTGCAAAAAGCCTAGCCCCGTCTGCGGAGATGA
>JAADIV010000157.1 GCA_013151175.1 Deltaproteobacteria bacterium
AGTAAGGGAATGGAGAAAAAACCCGTCTCAGAGGTTACCTTAAAGATTGATCATGGGATAATCGGCGATGCCCATGCCAGAAACTGGCACCGCCAGATCAGCCTCCTCGGCATTGAGAGTATCAACAAAATGCTGGCCGCGAGAAGTGATCTTGATCTGCCGCCCGGCTCCTTTGCTGAAAACATTACCACCAGCGGGATTGACCTGCCTGCCCTGCCGGTCGGCACCAGACTGCAGTCCGGAGAGATCGAACTGGAGATCACCCAAATTGGTAAAAAATGCCATGATAAATGCAATATCGCCCAAAAAGTCGGCGACTGTATAATGCCCAGAGAGGGGATCTTCGCCAAGGTTATTAAGCCCGGAGTCCTCAAGACCGGCGACGAATTTTTTGTAAAATAATTAGTTTTAACAAAATGTGGGATTTAAAGTTTTTTTATGTTATTTTTTATAATTCATTATTTCATAGCTTTTACAAGGTAAACAATTGGCACATATCCTCTTAGTAGATGACGACCCGGTAATAAGAAAGGTATTTACCGAAATCCTGACCAAGGAGGGGCATGGGGTTGTCTGCGCCGAAAACGGCCAGGAAGGTCTGGAGTTATGCCAAAATAATTCATTTGACCTGATATCATCACCGATATGCTGATGCCGGTTAAAGACGGCCTGAAGATGATCATGGAATTAGACAAGGTATTCCCCGAGATGCGGATTATTGCCGTTTCCGGCGGCGGAGTTATCGAGGCTGAACGTTATCTGCGCCTGGCCTGCACCATTGGGGTTAAAAAAAGTCTAACCAAACCAGTTTCCCAAGATGCTCTGCTTACCGCCGTAAATGAAATACTTTCGTAATTTTCCCAGCTTTGCCCTCCCCCTGTAAGCTTTAACCGCCAAGCTACTTTCTCTTACAACCACTTACTCTTAAAATATGCTACAGGTTAACAGTCTCAATCTCCAATACGGTGACAAGCACCTCTTTAAAGACATTTCCGTCCGTTTGAATGGTCAGGACAGAGTCGGTCTGGTGGGGGTCAACGGCACCGGCAAATCCACCCTGCTGAAAATGATGGCCGGATACCAGGAAACTGATTTCGGGGTCATCAGCAAGTCTAAGAAATCCACCCTCGGCTATCTGCCCCAGGAATTTGAAGGTTTCGCTCCCGGCCGAACCCTGCGCCAGGAGGCGGAAACAGCCTTTGCCCATCTTCTGAAAATCCAGGCGGAGCTTGATGAAGTTAACAATCAATTAAGCGCCGCTGATCCCAGCAGCCCTGGTTTTTCAGACCTTCTCCAGCAGCAGGGCGAGTTACAGATACAGCTTGACAGCTCCGATTTTTTTCATATTGAGGGTAAAATCGAGAAGGTTTTAAGCGGACTTGGTTTTTCCGACTCAGACATGAACCGTGATTGTGATGACTTCAGCGGCGGCTGGCAGATGCGTATTATGCTGGCCAAAATTCTTCTCACCCACCCCTCTTTTGTCTTTTTGGACGAGCCCACCAATCATCTTGATATAGAATCACTGACCTGGCTGGAAGATTTTCTAAAATCATATCAGGGGGCTATGATTATCATCTCCCACGACCGGGCCTTTCTGGATAACCTGACCAATGTGACCTGGGAGCTCAGCCTGGGACAGCTGACGGTTTACAAGGGGAATTACAGCTATTATATCACCGAAAAGACTGAAAGAATGGCGATTCAGCGGGCGGCCTATAACAACCAGCAGGCCAAGATTCAACAAACCATGCGTTTTGTAACCAGATTCAGGGCAAAATCCACCAAGGCCAAACAGGTGCAGAGCCGGCTCAAACAAATCTCGCGACTTGATATTCTGGAGCTTGAGGATAGTGAGAATCGAATATCTTTTCGTTTTCCGCCCGCCATCAGCGGCGGCCGAATGTCGGTTACAGTCGAGAACCTGGCCATGGATTACGCCGAGAAACAGGTCTTTAAAGAGCTTAATCTCGAGGTCAATCGCGGAGACAAGGTGGCGGTAGTTGGAGCAAACGGGGCAGGTAAATCTACCTTAGTCAAGATTATTGCCGGACATATTACCCCGGCCTCGGGAACAATACAGCAGGGCCATAATTGCCGTATTTCATATTTCGGCCAGCACCAGGCCCAGGAACTGGCCCCTGAGCTAACGGTAATGCAGACCATGGAACAGGTTGACGTTGAGCAGACAGTTACCTCCACCCGTTCACTACTGGGCACCTTCCTGTTCAGTGGGGACGAGGTAGATAAAAAGGTAATGGTGCTTTCAGGCGGTGAAAAGAGCCGCCTGGCACTGGCCCGAATGATTATGTCGCCCGCCAATCTCTTAATTATGGACGAGCCTACCAATCACTTAGACATGATGTCGCAGGATATTCTCCAGGAGGCCATGAAGCAGTATGACGGCTCTATTATCGTGGTTTCCCATAATCGTTTTTTCTTAGACGGCTTCGTCAATAAAGTTTTAGAGATCAAAAACGGCCAGGCCACCATGTATGAGGGGAACATCAGTTATTATCTCGAGAAAACCCGCTCAGGAACAGATAAACAGAAAATCGGATCACAGAAAACGTCCCGCCCCAAGGCGGCAAAAAGCAAGGAGGCTCGCAAGGCGAAGGCCGCTGCCAGGGCGGCGGCAGCTCATAGTCTCAAGCCTCTGAAGAAAAAACTGGCGGACTTTGAACGGGATATTGAGGCCCTGGAAAAGGAGAAAGGCAGCCTTGAACAGATTCTGGCCGACCCGGAACTTTATCAGGATCAAGAGGCCTTTACCGACAAAAGCAAAGAATATCAGAATATTACCAAACGATTAGAGAGAATATATCCCCAGTGGGAAGAGGTGCAGGAGGCTGTTGACCATATAGAGACAGAGTCAGCGGCGGCCCCATAGGATCAGGTGAGGTGAAACCAAACAAACCGGCAGGCAACTTGCGAGCCCGCCCCAGTAAGCGTTTACTTATTTTCCTGCTCCACCTCGTACTCTTTAAACAGGCGGATAAACTTCTCGAGAACCAAACCGCTTTTCTCATCCACCTCCACAAACTCCACCCCGGTCTCGAAGTTTTCCCTGGTTCCGGGCCGACAAAAAATAATCCTGCCGCGAATATCAACCAAGTCCTCCTCAAGAGCCAGAGTCAGGCTCAACATAAACTTAGGGTCAATTTCGAAATAGGTCTCAAGACATATCCCGGATTGCGAGACATTCAAGGTACGCCCCATACTTTGACGAACCAGGGTACCATTTTCATCAAGACAAATATAAGATAAATTCAAGGAATCAAACCTTGGATACTGTCGTTTATTTTCCGCCACCATGATGCCCTCAAATATTATCCGCCAGTTTTATTTAATACCGCCGGATTGAGTACTCAGTTTTGCATAGAAAAACTATAAATTAACTGCCGATTTCCTTAACCCCAGCC
>JAADIV010000084.1 GCA_013151175.1 Deltaproteobacteria bacterium
TATCCGAGAGCAACCAACCGCAGGGCGGCCAATAATCCATGGGACAAGGCTCCTCCATTAATATGTCTCTGTTTACCGGAAAAAACATACTTTTTGGCGTTACCGGTGGCATCGCAGCCTACAAAGCTGTCGACTGGGTGAGATCTCTAGGACGTGAAGGGGCGAAAGTTACCGTCGTGCAGACGGCGGCCGGGGCAAAATTTATTACCCCGCTGACCTTTGCCGTTCTATCGGGTAACCAGGTTCATAGCGATATTTTTTCGCTGGGACGGGATGCAACCATTCCCCATATTGATCTAGCCAATAATTGTGATCTCTTAATTATTGCCCCAGCCACCGCCGCGACAATAGCAAAACTGGCCGGAGGCATAGCTGATAATTTGCTGACCAATATTGCCTTGGCGACTAAAGCTAAGATCGTTATCTTCCCGGCAATGAACAGTAATATGTATCTCCATCCCGCCACCCAGTGCAATTTAGACAAATTGCAGAAATTCAAATATATTGTGGTGCCGCCGGAATACGGCATGATGGCCTGTAATACAGAAGGGCCTGGGAGGCTGCCGGAATGGCAGGCGGCCCGCGAATATATAGCTGCCGCCTTTTGCCGCCAGGATCTGGAGGGAATACGTTTTTTAATCACCGCCGGCCCAACCTGCGAAGACCTGGATCCTGTACGTTTTTTGAGCAACCGTTCATCAGGGAAAATGGGTTACGCCCTGGCCAGAGTGGCCAGGCAAAGAGGCGCTGAGGTTGTCCTGGTCAGCGGCCCCTGCCATTTGCCGCCACCGCCAGGTATCGAAATAATTAAGATACGCAGTGCGTTGGAGATGTATGAGGAGGTGCATAAACAGGCGCCCAAGGCCCATATCATCATCAAGGCGGCGGCAGTCGCGGATTATCGCCCAATCCGGCGGCAAGAGCATAAGATCAAGAAAGGCGGCAAAAATATCGATTTACCGCTCACCGCTAATAAGGATGTTCTGAAGTCTCTGGGAAAAATGAAGGGAGACGATAACCGGCCAATTTTGGTAGGCTTTGCCGCTGAAAGCGAGAATCATCTGGCTGCGGGCCGCGAAAAGCTGAAGGCCAAAAACCTGGATTTAATCGTGGTAAATGATATAGCTAGCCCGGAAACCGGTTTTGCCGCTGAGACAAATCAGGTTACCATAATCGACAACAGGGGCAGCCATGAAAAGCTGCCCCTGTTGAGTAAAGAGGCAACCGCCCGGCTTATTATTGCCAGGGCCGCCACCTTAGTTATATCTACATCTTAGGACTTGTTCCTCAATAACCTTTACATCTTGTTTGTCTTTTTTGCTATACTCTGCGTTGCCCAAACGGTTACATAGTTCAACTATGCGTCCGTTTGGGCGCCTTGATTATGACAAAAAATCCTACGCAATATTGTAAAGTTTATTTCGTTACAACTCCTTAGTGCTATTTTTTGACAACTATTTTACTGTTTAATTTTTTCAGAACAAGATTAGTAACGTCAAGATTTTTAGCGGCGTACAGCAGACCATTACTGCGGGATTTCTCAAAAATAATGGCGATCCCCTCTTCCTGCCCTACCTGCTTTATAACTCCCTGCAATCGTTTGAAGATCGGATTAAGCATCTTTTTCTGTAGTTGTTTCATGGTGTAGCGGGCGTCATCAACCTTCATCTTATAGTCCTGTGCCCTCTTCTGATACTCACGCTCAGCGTCCTGCTTCTTCTCCTGGCTCCAGGCCGAGCCCTTTTTCTCAATATTCTTCGCCTCCTGCTCCAGGGCCTTCTTCTCCTTCAGCAATTTGGGCTGCAATTCTTTTTGCTTGGCCTCTAGCACTTTTCTGGCACTATGCCCGGCATCCGACCGATCAATAACCTCTTGAATACTTACAACACCAATTTTCAGCGCCACGGCCTTGGCGGCAAGGCATGGATTGGCAATAAAAATAGCCAGGGATACAACCAAAACAGACAGAATATTTTTTCTAAAATTCATCTACTTTTCCTTTATAATTTTATTGATTTTGTTAACAGCTCAAACTTTGTCCCGGCGACTCTACTTCGTTTGCACAAAATCAGCACGCCGATTCTGCGACCAGGCCAATTCGTCGTGACCATGGTTCAATGGTTTTTCCTCACCATAACTTATTGTGTTAATCCTCTGACCATCAACTCCCAAATTAACCAAGTATTTCTTCGCATTTACCGCCCTTCTTTCTCCCAAGGCCATGTTATACTCATTGGTACCCCGCTCATCACAATTGCCTTCAACAACAATCTTCGCATTTTTATTGTCTTTGAGGTATTGCGCGTTCTTCTCAATTCTGTTTTGCTGATCCAACCTTATACCAGATCTGTCAAAATCAAAATATACCGGCAGCATGGGGCCGGTACTGCGGCCTTCGAGTATAGTAAAACTTGTTGAGCTGTTGGCGAGAGGCGTACTCAAGGACTCCTCAGACCCGGCAGGCGGCAATTTTGCCGGCTCCTTAACCTGTTTCTGTTCAGTCTTGACCGCCGATCCCGTTCCGGCATTCTGGTCGACTTTAATAACTTTCTGACTACAGGCACTGCTGAAAATTAAAAAAATAACAGCTAGCGAGGCGGCAGCCACTGATTTATAATATTTCTTTACCATTTTTCCCTCCTAAAATTATTTGACAGCCGGGTTAAACATCACCTAATCGCTACAGAATATAGAAAACTCTTTGAAAACACAACGTATTTTATAAAAAATAGCAGGAATTTAAAAAACTTTTAGTATCAAGACAGTAATTTCCGTATTTTTTATGGCAGGACATTGAATATTTTTTCTTTTTTACGACTTACCCCCTGCGATCAAGATACTTATCACTTGAATTTAGAGAATAAAAAACTTTTGTATCTCGCTAAAGATTACAGTAGAGTCTTTCTGGGTGTTTCTAGCGGGCATTGGTTAATAATTGCCCGTTCAAAAATATGAGGTACTCCGTAAAATGGATATTACAATAGCTTATTGTGCGCAATGAAATTATTTGCCCAAGGCCTCCAGTTTGCGAGACCAGTTGCAAAGTGAATTTGGAGCCAATATTGAGCTTATTGCCGGGGCGGGCGGAGTTTTCACCGTCACGGCAAACGGCATTGAGGTGTTTTCCAAAAAGAAATCCGGCCATTTCCCTGAGCCAGATGAAATAGTTATCCTGCTAAAACAAAATTCTAAATAATAGCGAAAACTCAACACTAGATCGTGTATATCCGTCCAATGAACAATACGCGGTACTTTCCTTAAAGCCAGTTTCTCTTTGAAGAACTTCTGGCCCTTATCTGGGCTTTATTACGGCGGGGCTTATCAGGGGTCGGCACCTCGATTATTGAGATAGATAATAGCTTTTCCGGTGTGTCTTTTTTTGCTGACACTCAGGTAACTTACTAAAATAGCTATAATTG
>JAADIV010000168.1 GCA_013151175.1 Deltaproteobacteria bacterium
GCCATACATATGGTATGCCGAAGGTCTGGCCAGACGCCGCAACGCCGTAGATCGGACTTTTTACGACGCCATCAAGAGTTAAAAGTTGTAACATCTGATACAAACAAATTTAGGATGTGACCTCTTCCCCTGCCAGAGAAACAAAGACTACCAAGGTGCCAATAAAGGTGAAAATAGAGCTTATACCGCTAAACGAAAAGAACTTGAGCCGTATTCAAGGATACTTAAAAGTACATTTCTAAAAACTTCCCGGCTTTTTCTAAAACTCGCCTGGGGAATTTAGCCGCTAGCTTCAAGAGTTGTTTTTCATCCAGCAACTCATATTCCAGTTCATCATGGAAAGGAATTCTGTTATCATAATAGATGCAGTCGAGTAATGCTTTTTCCGGGGTGGCCAGATAATATTCGTCATGTTTTTGGAAGCCCCAAAACAGATCCTTTTTGATTTTGGAATATTCAAACCGATAGTCTCCAAAAAGAACTTCATGCCGTTCACCAACTGATGATGTTAGAGTTACGAGAGTGCAGGTATAAGGAAACTGACCAAGAACACCGTGGAAACTCAAAGCCCATTCTTTTGAGACATAAGAGGGTGTCCTGATAGAACAGGCAATTTGCTCGATGGGCAGCCATTTGTCGGATAGTTCACTTTTGAAAATATTAAGGTAGTAGCCCCTGATAATCCTTTTGATTTGGCCTGTTTTGATCGCCCTGTTCAGCGGCTTTTTTAATATGGACTAAATTGTGTGGTTTCATTTTTTAAACTTAACGTAAAAGATATGTTCTGTAAACAGTGTCAACCTGCCATTCTCCCCGCCTTGCACAGTTAGACCTTGGCCCCCTGAGTTTTTTTATTTTATTCATTGCCCCTTGATTTATACCTTGTTTCCCTTTTTTCTGAAAAAAATGTGCGGGGGGCCGCAGGCGGTTGGATCGGCTATTATCGACCCGGAGGAGCGCGGTTCAGAAAGTGGGGACAGAGTGGGGAGAAAAAGCAGAAAATAAAAAAGCACTTAACTCAAAATATGAGCTAAGTGCTTGATTTCATTTGGTGGGCCATCGCGGGATCGAACCGCGGACCTGCTGATTAAGAGTCAGATGCTCTACCAATTGAGCTAATGGCCCAAATTTCATGGCGGAAATTATCATAACTGACCGGCAAGGTCAAGAAGATTGCGTATTTATTTTGTCTCTACCATTTTCCAGATGCCGCAGGGGCATACTCCGGCGCAAAAGCCGCAGCCGATGCAGCGATTTTCATCGACCAGGTAGGCGAAGCCGCCGTCAGCCGTTTGCTCCCGGTAAATTGCCTGCTCAGGGCAGCTTGCCGCGCAGATGCCGCAGTCCCGGCATAGGGCGCATGACAGGCACCTTTGGGCCTCGTCATCGGCGGAGAATTTATCCGCTGCGGCGCGGCGCGGCTTGGCCGGATAATATTCTATCTTTATATCTTCATAATTAATGACTGGCCGCTGATCCGGGGTGAATTCACTGCCCGTAAGTTGCGCGTCCATGGCTTTGGCGCAGCTGACGCCGGAGCCGATGGCGTGGGCTGCCAAGCCACGGTTTAAGACATCACCGGCCGCGAAAACCTTGTTATTACTGGTGCGGCCGCTAGCGTTGGTTTTGAGTTTACCGCCGGGGCAGTTGATGTCGGTGCTTAAAAACATCAAGCCTCTACCGTCTTTTTTGAGTTGGCCGCAGGCGATGATCACGCCGTCATATTCCCCGATAAAACGCTCAAACTGCCTCGGTTTGATTAATGTTTCGGGGATAATGTTGATGCCGGTACTCTGCAGGCGTTTCAGCTCCGCCAACAGGATATGCCTCTCTAATTTCCCCTTCTCCACCTGCTGCCATAATTTACCGCCGGGCCGCCCCGTGGCCTCAAAGAGATCAACTTTATGGCCGGCAAGGGCTAGGCTCCAGGCGGCGCTCAGTCCGGCGGCTCCCGCGCCGATTATGGCAATTTTATGACCCGTGCTTTGGGCGGCCGCCGGGGCCGGCGTCTGAGCTGCCCATAATCCCAGACCTTTAATATCCAGAGGCTCATCAAGCCGCCCTCTGGTACAGGCCCGCATACACATATTGGGGCAGACCGAGCCGCAGACACTGGCCGGAAAGGGCGTGTAGGCAAACAGCAGCCGCAGGGCGCGGTCTTCCATACCGCCGCGTTGGAGGGCGAAACGCCGTTCCGAGGGGATATGGGCCGGACAGGCGCCGGCGCAGGGGGCGGCCTTGGCCGCGTTTTGCCAAACCGGCTCGCGGCGCCGATTTTTACCGGTGGTCAGGTAGGGCAGGGTGGAGAAGGGCGGGTGCTCCAAAATATCGCCGAATATGCCGCCCCGGCCCACCTCTTTTTCCCAGGTCTGGCGCCGGAACTTGGCCATACTGACCCGCTCCCTGCCCAGCGCGGCTTTTTCAGCGGGGGAAAAGGGGATCAGCTTTTGCCACTCGGAGCGGTTGGCGGTCAGTTCCTCAAGGTATTTCGTTTTTTTAATGGCCGCGAGATAAGGCTTCATATTGGTGGTGAGCCATTCCCAGTCACCGGCGGTTAGAGGCAGGGCCTGGACATCACTGACGCTGTAACCAACGATCGGGCCGCGCGCGTATATGACGCCGCCAACCATGCCAACGCATGGCCGGTATCCCAGAACATTGTCCGGGTTACGGGGGTTGACTCCGCAGATAACCGAAATACCGCCCGCCTTGAATTCGGCGAAGGAGTCGCCGACATCCCTGAAATACCACGACTGGAGAGTGGCATAGCGCGGGTTCTGCTTGGTCATGGTATCGCATCTGGCGCCGCCGCCGCCCTGCACGTACAAAATTCCCTGGGCGCCGGCGTTATGGGCGCCGTTATTTACATCCCCCAGAACGGTGATTTGGGCGCCGCAATTAAGCCAGCCGACATCATCAGAGGTATTGCCGTTGACAACAATTTTGCTGCCGGCCATGCCCATGGCCCCCAAACGCTGGCCCACCGGGCCGCTCACCTTGATGGTGGTCTTCCGGGAACCTGGCCATATCCGGCCGCCTATACCATGCTGGCCCTGCGCCCTGATCTCCAGACTGTGGGCGCCGCCTTTTACCGCCGCCTGAATTTTTTCCTCAAGCTCTTTGGACGACAGGCGTTTATTATTATTTTTACCGTTTATAATCATATTGTTTAGTAATTATTTATCGTGATGCCCAAAAGTAACGATAACCCCAGAGGTAACTGCTCCCCCCCCCCATAGGCACCTTAATATCAATAACCACAGGACTTGTAACTGCTTGCAGGGTGCCGGAGATGCGAGGCATCGTCCTGCGAAGCGTACTCCCTGTACGTGAGCAGGGCGATAACGAAGTATATTCGGTATCCTGTGAGCATTTACTGTTTAGCAGACATAGGATATACCCAGACGCCTGGCGATA
>JAADIV010000192.1 GCA_013151175.1 Deltaproteobacteria bacterium
ATGAGGAGAGAGATGGACGGAAGTAACTACACAAATCAGGGGGAACCTGCGGCAAATTACAGGCTTATTGATTTCGTTGCCGAGATTCAGAATTTCATCTTCCCCTTGTCAAGAGGTGAATTAAGTGGCATTCGCATTCAACCAAATAATTTTCTGGGGTCACCTTTCAAGGCATTGCATTCTCGTCTCGTTCATTTGACCTGGCAGGCAGGACAAGTTGCAAATGGAGATTACCAACAACGCATAGATTTTATGGGTGATTTGTCTGAGGCTTTCAATTCGATGGTTGTTGAGTTGGCCGGCAAGGAAAAAGCTCTCAAAAAGAAAATTGAAGAGCTTGAAAGGGCCAATTCACTTATAAAGCACCTTGAAGGCATTTTGCCGATATGTTCACATTGTAAAAAAATCAGGCTCAAAGAAGCCGACCCCAAGGAAGAAAAAAGTTGGGTTGCCGTAGAAGAATATATTACCAAACGGACAGAAGCACGATTTTCACACTCAATTTGCCCGGAATGTATGAAAACTTTTTACCGTGACTATTGCGAATAGGCTCACCAACAGGCGAGGGGCAGGGTATGCTTCTGTAATTCGGCTTTCAAGTTTTTTCCGGTCGGTTGTATTATATAAATAAGAGGTCTGCGGTTCGCCCCTTACCTGATCCCTCTTATTCCTTGGCACCGCCCACCGGCTGACAGGGACTGTAATATGATGGGTCGAGAAGAACCTGCCTGGCAAGTTTTTTGCTGATATTAATGACAACCGGCCCCAGAAGGTTGGCGGTCATCTGTTCAGGCCGGCCCTTGGGAATTGTTAATATAACCAAAATCTCCAAATCCTCATCCTTACTGATTTGTAATTCCCGACAGATATTACCGCCGATCTTCGGGCGGTAAGAATCATCCAATAAGGTTGGCTGAATGACCACAAAGGCCAGTTCCGGGCTATTTACGGCCTGCAACCACCAAAATGGCGAGTTCGGCGCGTGAGGCAGGAGGATAAACTCCCGGTCATCCGGGAACCCCAGAAACGGTGCGGTCATATTGATGATCTTGGCATCATTAATCTCAACGGCCCCGAAGCGGCTAGTGCTGATAGTTCTCTGGTTATCCATAATTTTCGCGGTGTTATTCATAAATTATCTCTTTTTACCAATCAGGCCAGCGGCGCGATTCAGGTCAGAGCTGCTATCCTGAGCGGCCTTTTTGTTCTCATCCATAATGCGCGTAAAAACCTCCTCACGGTGGACGGTTATATAGTTAGGGGCCTCTATGCCCAGTTTTATCTGTCCGCCTTTTATTTCCAGAAGTTTTACCTTGATTTCATCGCCTATAGCAATTGCCTCACCTATTTTTCTGGTTAGAACCAACATCGCAAGCCCTCCCTGGCATTTTTGCGCAAATCTATTATTAGTTCGTCACATAATAGCCATGCCGCTATAAATAATCAACCAGGCTGAGCTTCATGATTTTCGCGGCGGCAGCGAGGGCGGCCTGATAGGCGGTCTGCTTGGCCTTGAGATCCATCACCGCCTTAATCATATCGGTATCCTGCACCTCAGAAAGATTCCCCTTGGTGGAGACGGTCATATCGCTGTAAATCTGGGTCTGAATTTCAATTCTATTGGCTCTGGCGCCAAAAGTTGAAACCTGTTCGGTGAGTTTGCCCATCAGGGTGTCAAGATTATCCATGGCCTTGCTGATGCCCTGCCGCTGCATAAATTCGGGAGATACTCCCGTGGCGGCAAGAAAATTGCTGCTGTCACTACCCAAGTTGATACTGTAGCGCTTCGGCTCATCTGACTTGATCTCAAGCTGACCGGCGCTGTTCCAGCTTGCCGAGATGTGGGGGATACCGTCAATTCTACTGGTAACACTGTCAAGGGTGTCGACGGCAGTGTTCACGCCTATGGGAACAGCGGTTGTTCTGGGCGGGTAATAATCGTGATCGATTACGGTAACCGTAAAATTGCCGTCAGTAAAAAGATTCTCGCTTGGCAATTGGCTGTCCGGCTCAAGGCCGGTGGTTTTGCTGTTTAACAGCTGGCTAGTATCAGTGGCATTGTGGATGCCGGTGACAGAGGTAAAATTTTTATCGCGCAGGGCGTTCTCAAAATCTTTCAGAGTGGTAAAGATGGTGGTGTCGGCGACACCTGTCTGGCCGTTATCGGCCACCTTCATGGTGCTGGTCTTGCCGATTTTTATATTCAGGCCGTTGTCCCTGTCACCCGCGTAGCGCACCGTGCCAGTCTGCTCGTGGATACTGAAGACATCAATCCTGCCGTCACCGGCTACATCACCGGATTCGCCCGTAACCGTTGAACCTCCCGCCATGCCGATGGCGGCGAGTCCAGGCTCCATGGCGTTAACCGATTTATCAACGGTATTCAGTATGAATTTACGATCCGACTTGAGCTGGAGATCGCCAAAATAGACCCGGTCAGAACCACCAGCCGTCCCGTTTAACTTACTGATATTTTCACCGTTGGCGGAGGTCTGGATATGAATATTGCGGCCATCCACGGCGGTGAGCTGTAGATCGCCGTTGGCGTCCCGCGTCCCCTTGACTCCGGTTGATGCTGTCTGGGCGTTAATGGCATCCAGGAGGGCGTTGGTGGAATCCTTGTTGGAGATGGCGGTGGGAACGGCAAATATGTTTATACCGTTAATCGTGAGATCGCCGCTGCTCATATATTTGGGAGTTGAACCATAATTTATTTGGCCGTTATTATTGGCTGAACTCAGCCCCAATTCTTGCAATACGGCATCAGAGGGTGGCGAGGTCAGGGGACTGGTAAGGGTAAAGGCCGCATTCGACTCAAGGGAAATTTCGCCGGTATTATGGGTACTGTCCACAGCCTGGGTAATATTTGCCAGGCCGCTGGCTCCTCCATCACTGAGATTTGTCACCTTAATATCGTTTTCATTGCCCCTGACCACATTGTTCAGAACTACGGAATTTACCACCCCGCCGTTACTGCCGTTCCCCACCACAGCCTCAATGCCGGTCTTGGCGCTTGCCGCATTTACGGCCTTGACTATATCACCGGCCGTGGCCGCCGCCGAGACTCCGCCGGTGGTGAGAGTTATCGGCACTCCATTTAAGTCAAAACTCACGGTTTGGGAGTTAGATGTCGTGGCGGCAACTCCGGCATACAGGGTGGTCAGCCTAGCCTTAACCCCAGTTGTGGTGCTGACGGCGTTTATCTCTGTCCTGGCGTTAGCGGCTTTACCAGTATTCAGACCGTAGGTCACCGCGCCCGCCGCAATGTTATTATTCAGAGTTACGTTGTTGATGGCCAGGGTATTGGCGATAATGGAATTGTTGGTCACTGTGCCGGTGAGCCTGCCGGTTTCGCTGCCGGCGTCAACCGCGCCATTGGCCGCCACATGGGCGGCAGTAATATTGGCCGTTACCCCGGTTTGGGCGGTAATTGCATTAATGGCCGCAGCCTTGGCAGCGGCTGAAGCAGCCGCGTAGATATCTGAATGACCATCGGGGGCGGTAGCCGGCACATTCATGCCGTTGATCCTTAAATCGCCGCTAGTCAGGGGATAACCATAGACTAGCTTGCCATCGCCTCCGGCATCATAATTACCCCTGCCGCCACCGCCCAGACCTACCAGATTCAGAATAGTGTCATCGGCGGCTTTGGTGCTTATGCTGAAAGCCTTATTCGCGCTATAGGAGACCGTACCCGTGTTATGGGCGGCATCAGCCGCCTGGGAGCCGCTAGCTAATGCCACAGTGCTACCGGTGTTATTATTGAAACTCCCCACCGTAATTGCCGTACCGTCACCGGTGACGGTATTTTTAAGAATAAGCGTACCTGCCGCCGCCCCGTTGCTGCCATCACCAATATCAGCTGTTACCCCGGTTTTACCCTTAACGTCATTAACGGCGGCAACCAGGGCATTATTAATCTGCGCCGCAGTCATACCATTTGTAACCGCAATACTTATATTCTGATTATTCAAGGTGAATGAAATCGTCCCTGCGCTCGTGGCGGCGGTAGTGGCGGCGGTGGCGTAGGTGAGGGTGGTCAGCTTAGCGGCCATGGTTGTGCCGCCATAGGTATTACCATCTATGGCGGTTTTCAGATTATAGGCCCCGGCCATGTTGATGCCATTGATATCACCTCCCGAAGTCAAATCAACCGCACCAATATCCGCGCCGTTAATCAGTAAATCACCCGCCGCTAAATTGCTGCTGGAAGCCGCCGGAGTAATAGCGGAACTATCAAGCTCAGGATCTAGCGGGGGCATTGTGGTGCCGTTAATCCAGTGACCGTCCCCCTTATCAATGATAAAGGGCGCCGGCTCAGCCGCCGTATAACCCGTGGTGCGCCGCCCGCCGAAGATAAACTGACCGTTTATTTGAGTATTGCCAAGCTCCACAGACTGCTGAAACATCTGTTTAACCTGTTGGGCAATGGCCGTTAAATTGTCTGAGCTCAAGGCCGGATCGCTAGCCTTAATGGCCAGGGTCTTGGCCTGCAGAGCCAGATCTTTCATTTGGGTCAAGGCGGATTCCGAGGCATTGATTACACTGCTGCCGTGGGTGATATTGCTGCTAAATTGACCCAATTCGGCAATGGTGGTTCTGTAGCGCAGGGCGCTGACAAGATTGACCGGATCATCGGAAATTTTGGACATCTGCCTACCTGACGAGATACGCTCATTAATCTTGTCCATGCTGGTGGTGAGCCGGTTAAGATTGTTCTGAATATTGTTATATGTGGTGTTTAAGGTTGTACGCATTTTCTTTTTCCGTTAACGGCCCACTGTGTTTATCAATGTTTTCAGCATCTCATCAGAGGTGGTAATCAATTTAGCTGCGGCCGTGTAGGCATGCTGAAATTTGATTAAATTCGCCATCTCTTCATCCAGGGAAACTCCGGAGGTAGAATCCCGCAAGGCGTTCAACTGAGTATTAACCTGGGTGTTATAAGTCAGATCGGTCGATAGGCTCTTACCCTTGAGACCAATCTCGGCAACCAGAGAATTATAAAAGCCGTCCAGGGTGTCGGTTTTCCCGCCGGTAAAGGTTACGGTCTCATTCCTCTGGATGTTGGTGATGAGCAGAGCATTACTGTTATCACCCGCGAATACCTCGCCGTGTTGATTGACGGTACCGGCCGCGACATTATCCAAGTTATCCGAGACCTCAGAATTGACGCCGATGGTACCAGCTGAAGAGCCGCTGAAAAAGGTGTTCAAACCAATGGCGGCCAGAAAATTTGAATCATCGCCGCCAAAGGCGAATTTATGACTGGCATCCGGGGTTAAAACCAACTTATTGCCGCTTACCGAGGCCTGCACCCAGGGCGTGGTGGTACCCTGGTTATTAACGGCATTAACAATGGATTTATTGATGGAGTTGGCAACATCCTGCAGGGTGTAAGCCCGATCCATGGGAACGGATACCGGCTGGGACAGAGCCGGAGAACCATCGGTGTTATAGAGCCATATCTTAAAACTCTTGCCATCGGTTTTCAGGGTGTCGGCATAGTCCAAACCCATGAGCGAATTTGCCACGCCATTATCGGTAAAATTATAGCTTAACTTGCCGTCATTGGCGGTGGCATCGGCGCTAGCGATCCCCTTTTTGGTGAAATCGCTAAATCCCAAAGAGCCTTGGCTGACCGTGGTATTTTCTATCCGTATATTATTGTTTTCACTGGAGAAAATAATTGAATTCAGTACCCCGCCATTGGTGCCGTCACCGACTTGAGCCGTTACTCCAGTCGTGTTGGCAAGCAAATTTATTCTCTCGGCAACCAGTTTGGCGGCAGCGGCATCGGTTGTGCCAACCGGAATATTTAAGGATACGTTTTGACCATTGACAGCAAAAGACACAGCCGAAGCCTGGCCGTTAACGCTTACGGCATTATTGCTGTAGGTAACGGTTCCCGCCCAACCTAGCTGCTCCATAACGGTATCATTGGCGCCGCCGTCAATATTAATGGGGCCGCTGCCGGTAAAGACGGAAAGCTCACCGGTATTATGACCGGCATCCGCCGTGTAGGTGCCGTTACTGAGACCCAGATTATTTTCCCGGATAAAATCACTCTGGCTGTGATCTGTCTCAATTCCGCTGATAACAATCTGCGACTCGTCACCCTTATTGGTATTTCTCAGAATTATGGAGTTCACCGCGCCGCCATTTAAGCCATTACCCAGCACTGCCTTAATAGTGATTTTGGGGACATTCTCATGGGGGGCGGTAACGCCGACATTATTATTATAATTGCTGATTGCGGTATTTATGGCGTTCGTAACGTGGGTGGCCAAGGTAGAGGGCGATGTATCATCAGGAGGCCCGCCGGCAGCAACGGTATAGGAAACATTCACTCCGTTGACGGCAAATGATATTGTTTTGCCGTTATCTCCGGCCGCCATGGCCGTCACCGCCTGGCCGGCCACCAATGTGGTCAGCCGGGCTGCCACCCCGGCCCCGGCGGCATTAATGGCGGCGGCGGCGTTAGAGGTCTTGTCCATGGCCAGACCATAACTAAGGACACCGCCATCTATGCGGCCGATACTGCGGTTATTTATCCGCAGGCTGTCAGCGGCGATGGTATCAGTGGCGCTGACAGCAGCCACCGTGGTATTGAGCAGAGTGGCGTCATGGGCGAGTTCCGTGCTGGTCAGTTTATCGGCGAAACGCACCATGCCAACCCCCTGACTGTGCTGCTGATTTACCGTTCTGATCAAGGCATTTGCCAGGGCATTCAGCCGCCCCAGGTAATTGTCCGGGTTGCCCTCGACTAACTGGTTGTTAATGCTAATCAGACCGCCGATTTTACCGCCAATCTCAGCACTGTTGGCAATATTGGTACGAATTTGCGCCCCCGCCTGGTTCGTCTGCACCCAGTGCAGTTTATTGTCCGACCAGTCCAGGCCCCAGGACTCATTATTATCAACCAGGGAATGGCCGTCTGACATCATGATGGTGTAGGAACCATTGCCGGATTCAAAATAATTGACGTTTACATCGCTAGATAGTGATTTCAGCAACCGGTCTCTGGTATCACGCAAGTCATTCTGCTGTTGTTTAGTCGTTTCGGTGGCTGAAATTTTAACATTGATATCGGCAAGTTGTTTGGTCAGGCCATTGACCTCCTGAATGGTTGACCGCATACTGCCGCTGATATTCTGTTTACTCTGGGTGATGTTTGCCGCCATGGAATGGAATTGTTCGCCCAATAAGTCCGCCTTCTGCACCACAGTCTGGCGGGCAGCACTAAGTTCAGGGCTATCGCTCAAATCCTGCCAGGCGCCCCAGAATTGACTGACCAAATCATTAACCGCCAGACCGGAAACCTCGTTAAAGGTTGTCTCGATGCCCCGCATGGTTTGCTGTTGGGTGGAGAGATTACTGATGTTGGAATTCTGATCCATAAGGCGTTTGACCATAAAACGGTCATACTGGCGTATAACAGAATCAGCACGCACCCCGTTACCGAAAAAACCGGCCCGGCTAGGGGTGGCAATAGGGGTGGTCAGCTCTAGCACCTGTCTGGTATAACCAGCGGTATCCACATTGGCAATATTGTGGCCTGTCACGTTGATTGAGGCCTGATGCGTCATGAGGGCCTCTTTGGCTATATTGAGAACAGAAGCTATGCTGGGCAAGATTACACCTCTTTACTTATCAGGCTTGGCAAACTGATGCTGCGCCTTCCGCCATGTTCAATGCCGCCATAAGAACCCCACTTGGGTTCCGGCTGACTAATCAAAGAGATTGCCTCATTCAGGCAGGCCAGGGTATCGTGGGTGAAACGCCTGTTTATCAGGTTTTGGCTCTGAATCTCCAGGCGCAGCCGTTTAATTCCACGGCAGTATTGCTTGACAATACTGGCCTGTTCCTCCGGCAGATCAGCGCTCAACCGGGACAGGTACAACGGGGTGTCCCTGTTTGTTGGGGCCGCATCATCGTTCCGCAGCTTATCAATTGAATCACGCAGGGAATCATCAAGATAATTGACCTTGGCAAGCAGCGCGGCTTTTTGTTTGCTCAGCCGAAACAACTCCTGGGTGGCCATGCCGCGCAGGGCCTTATTCTCTTCCCGCAAAATATCCAATATCTCTTGGGATAATCTCATATTGACGCGCAGATCCTCAACGAGATCGTCAACCGGCATTGTTTTTATAGTATCCAAAGGCGCATTCCTATTTTGTTGTTTGTTTTATCTCACCGGAAATTTGTTTGTATAAAAGATCCGCAATTCCTATACCCCGGCCGCTAGCCAGGTTTTTAGCCAGTTGTCCATCACGCATGGAGTCATACATATCCCCGGTATAACCGGTTTTGAACAGGCCATCCTTGGGGACACTTTTACGCATGGTGGTCAGCATCTGCTTTAGCATAATGGCCTCAAAATCGTGGCAGGCCTTTTTTAACTTGGCGTCCTTAGTTTTATCGACAGAATGACCGCCGGGCTTTAACGCTAATGTTTGAGTTGTTATCTGCATTTTTATTCTCCCTTGTGCCCTTCCGCCCCACCTTATATGATTTTCAGTTCCGCCTGCATGGCGCCGGCCGCCTTGATTGCCTGAAAGATAGCAATCAGGTCACGAGGGGCGGCGCCCACAGAGTTTAAAGCCCGTACCAGTTCACCGATGGTTATACCGGGTTTTAGGGCGGCCAGTTTGGCCCGCGTTGACGGGGCGCTAGCATTGGTTATCTGGGCGGTCATCTTCTTTAACATGGCATCCGTCAATATCCGGCCGACCATACCGCTAGGCACTGGAGAGCCGGTTTTTGCCTTCACCACAATACTCAGACTGCCGTGGGCCAGGGCCAGTTGACTGATACGGACATTCTCACCCATAACCACCGTGCCGGTGCGTTCATCGATAACCACCCTGGCAATGGAGTCCGGCCGGATATCAAGACTCTCCAAATCGGCCAACAGGCTGATCTCGTGGCCCTTAAATCTCTTTGGCACCCTCACCTTTACGGTGCCGCCGTCCTGGGCGGCAGCATATTCTCCCCCCAGGTAATCGTTAATGGCCTTACTCATTCTGGTCACGGTGGTGAAATCAGGATTATCGAGAAGGATTGTCAAATTATTCTTGCCAGTAAGGGAAATAGGCACCTCTCTTTCTACGGTGGCACCACTGGGGATACGGGCCACGGTAAGATGGTTTACCTGCGACCCCGGCGGCGGAGTGCCAACGGTCTTGAAACCACCGACGCTCACCGGCCCCTGGGCCATGGCGTAGGTTTTGCCGTCCAGTCCCTTTAAGGGCGTAACGATGAGGGTGCCGCCCTGCAGCGAGGTGGCATCTCCCAGGGAAGAGATGGTAACATCGATGGTCTGGCCGTCCTTGATAAAGGGTGGCAGGTTGGCGGTTACCAGAACACCGGCAACGTTTTTCACCTTCAGATCGCCCTCATTAACCGGCATCCCCAGATTCTTCAGCATATTTGCCAGACCCTGGGTTGTGAAGATAGATTTATTGCCGTCACCCGTGCCGCTTAGACCAACGATAAGACCGTAGCCCACCAATTGGTTGCTGCGTACCCCCTCAACGGTGGCCATGTCCTTTAGACGGGCGGCTATGACCGGGCTCGCGCTTAAACTGCCGATGGAGATTAATAACAGGAAACTGATTGTTTTTAGTAGTTTCATATCTTTATCCGTTGGTGGTTTAGTCTGTTACTCTGCTTCGCTGTGCCGCCACCCTTAGAACGAAGCAATCATTATGCCAAGTGAACCAGGAAAAATTTGCCTGCCGCCCCCGTCAAAATGGCCAGACAACATCAATAATATTGGCCAACCAACCGGGCTGCTGCTTTGAACTCAAGACGCCGGTGCCGTTATATTCGATACGGGCATCGGCAATATGGGATGACAAGATAGAATTATCCGGGGAAATATCTTCCGGACGCACGATTCCTGACAGAATAATATGTTGGGTTTCGTTGTTTACTCGTACCTCCTGATAGCCGCGGATAACCAGATTGCCGTTCATGGAAACATTGACGACTCTGGCCGAGATGGTGGCGGTAACCTTGCTGTCCCGGCTAGTCTCACCCTTGCCGTGAAAACTCTTGGTAAGATCGGCGTTCATGCTAGTGAGAGAGGGGGTGGAGTTACCGCCCTTGCCGCGCAGAAGGTTCTCATAGCCAAAAAATGAAGATATGCCGCCCTTTAGGCTTGAATCATGCGAGGTTTTGGTTTCGGCATTCTTGTCGGCGCTAGAATTTTCCACAATCTTTACCAGGAGAATGTCACCGATATTATGAGCCCGGCTATCCTGATAAAGGTTTTTACTGTCCGACTTAAAGATGGCTCCAGCGCTTGGCTGCGGGGTTTGCCGGGCTGTCATCGGCATACTGTAACGCTCCGGGATTACCGGGCCCCGTGTGACCTTGGGCTGCGTCTGCGCCGCGCATCCGGCCAATAACAATAAAATAAAGATCGGCGTAACTGTTTTCATCTCAATTCCCCTAAAAAAACCTTCATCCTTTAGTAGAGACGCACGGAGATGAGGTGTTAGTGAACTCTTACTAAAAGTCAACCTGTACCTCGGACGGGCTTATAACCCTGGCGTAGATCTCCCTGCGGCTCATTAAATTCTTGACCCGGACAATATCCCCCTTGGCGCCGGCGGTCTTTACTTGACCCGCCGCCTTGATTGTTAAAGGCCCGGATATCGCCATGATAGATACCAGGGCGCCCCTCTTGACCATGGTGGGATTTTTTAGCAAACGGCCGTAAATAATCGCACCGGTTTGTAGGGTCGTTTTTAATTCACGGCCCACGACCAACCGTGGATCGGCAATAAAATCGGCGCCTAATTGTCCGATATTACGATGGACGACATCCAGATCATCCGGGGTAAGGATGGTGTGCCGTTGGAGGGCCCGGCTCAGGCAGACCACATCACCCAATAGTTGCACATCACCGCTCAATGTTACCCTTGCCTGTTCACGGCCATTCACCAGAATAGCCAACCGGACAATCTGGCGGCCCGGTTCACTGTTCTTGGTTTTGGAGATTGTCTGGTACGATATAACGCCCGGCGGCAGCTCTATCGTCTCCGGGCTGCTGTTAAAATTGATAATTTGCCGTTGCCGGCCAGCCGCAGCTGTTGCTGCACTATCCCGGTTGATCCGCCTGACAAATATTTTTTGGAGATCGGCGGCGGATAATATGGTTCCGGGATGGCTCGTTCCTGCGGCGGCCGCGAACGGCGTTAAAATAACAAGGGCTGCGGCCAACAGTAACGGCAGGCGGATAAACCGCAATGCGGCTGAATTCAAGTAAATTTTCATAATGAAATTATCGTTTCAGGGTATTGGCGATTCCCATTAATGAATCGGCAGTGGTAATGGCCTTGGAGTTTACCTCATAGGCCCGTTGGGTGATAATCAAGTTGACCATTTCTTCGGTAATATCCACGTTGGAGGTTTCCAAAAAATGCTGGGCCAGGGTACCGACTCCGTTACTGCCGGGGTTGGCTTCAGTCGGAGTGCCTGACGCGTCAGTTTCCTGATAGAGATTGCCGCCAACGCTTTTCAGCCCGGCAGGATTGACAAACCTGTTTATCGTCAGCTGCACCGACCCCAGGGTTTGTTGGGCCGAGTCTTTGGCCGTCAGCAGACCGCTAGCATCAATCCCCAGATCAGTGGTACCGTCCGGGATGGCAAATTCCGGCTGCAGACGATTGCCGTTGGCGGTAACAATATACCCGTCGGCATCTCTTTTGAAGCTGCCGGCTCTGGTGTAGTACTCCTTGCCGTCCTGCAGGATTTTAAAAAAGCCTTTCCCTTCAATGGCCATGTCAAGGTCATTGCCGGTTTTGGTAAAGGAGCCTTCGGTAAAAATTTTTTGCACGGAAGTTACCCTGGTGCCGAGACCAACCTGAATACCGGTCGGCACCTTGCCGCCGCCGACGGTGTCTGTGCCAACTGCCCGCAGTGACTGGTAAAAAAGATCTTCGAACTGGGTTCGGCTCTTTTTGAAACCGCCGGTATTAACATTGGCCAGATTATTGGAAATCACATCAAGTTGGGTCTGTTGGCCGTCCATACCGGTACGGGCAGAATATAGGGCGCGAATCATTTGTATCTCCTCTGAATTATGTCTGGGTGATGCCACCGGGTATCATCATCATTGTCAATTAGATCATCAGCCTGTCAAATTACCGACTCTGGAAATCGATTGATGATCCAGGTCATCCAGGGTTTGAATGGCCTTTTGCTGAGCTTGATAGGAACGCTGCAAATCTATCATTTCAGTCATCCCCTTGATTATATTTACGTTTGAGCCTTCCAGTGCTCCCTGCTGGACGTTGGGATTGACAACGGCCTGCTCCTTGTTGCCGCCTGGCTTTAATTTGAACAGGCTATTGCCTTCCTTCTCCAGGCTGTTTACGTTGGTAAAATTTACCAGGCTCAATTTGTTTATAATTTGGCCGCCCGCGCTGATCTGCCCGTCTTGGGCCACGGAAATCTGGTCATTATTCAGGATTATCGGCCCGCCATCGCCAATGACCAGATTACCATCGGCAGTGCTTAACTGACCGGCGCTATTCAGGGTAAAATTGCCATTTCTAGTGTAACGAATACCCGCTTGAGTCTGGATTTTAAAAAAGCCCCTGCCGTTAATAGCAAAGTCCAAGGGATTGCCCGTCTGGATGGTCGGTCCCTGCGTCTGGTCGGTTGTAACATTTATGGCTTTCCCCACCCGCATACGGTTATCAGCGGCCTTGAACATCATTTCCCCGAAGCTGAGATTATCTTTTTTATAGCCGGTGGTATTGACATTGGCCAGATTATTGGCTATTTGATTCAGCCTTTGCTCCTGAGCCAGCATAGTTTCGGTGCCCTCGGTAAGTCCGAGACCATTTTTTATAAACACGCGCCTGTCTCCAGTTTTATTTTAAGGTTTTGTCTATATGCTCCTGCATTATATATGCCAGGTATCTTAGATATGACAAAAGGAGTAATCTTTTACCGATTCATACCCGGCATCGTTAACAGAATACCCAGGCATAAGGCCTTATGCTCCAGGCGATATAACCGGAGTCTCGCAAAAGCTCGCTTACCCGGAGTCTCGCAGAGCTCGCTTACCTGGTAAATGGCAATTTTTTCCTAGTGGCGGGTTGGGAGGTAATAACTATTGGGGAGGGACGTAATCCTGGTTGGTGCGGTAGATAAAAGCGAGAATTTCGGCAACCATTATATAGGTGTCGGGGGGAATATTTTCATTGATATTGAGGCGGGACAAAACTTCAACCAGATCACTATCCGGGTGGATGGGAATGCCGTGTTCCCGAGCCAGGGCGATGATCTTTTCGGCCATGAGTCCGGCCCCTTTGCCGACAATCGCCGGGGAGGAATCATGCTCCCGGTCGTAACGCAGGGCCACCGCTTTTTTAAGATGTTTTTTGGGATTACCCATAAATAGCGCCTTTGCTTTTGCTGTCAGGTTGCCTGCTACTTGAAAACATTATGAAATTTGAACAAAAATTGCAACCGGCGATTTTTCAGCGGCGTTATAAACGATTTCTGGTTGATGTGCTGTTGCCGGATAATCAACAGATAACCGTCTATTGTCCTAATACCGGCAGGATGACAACCTGTCTGCGGCAGGGCTGCGATGTTTTGTTATCCAGGTCGGACAACTTACGGCGTAAATATAAATATACCCTGGAACTTACTCGGCCTGGTTCATGTTGGATAGGGGTGAATACCGGCCGCACCAATGCCCTGGTGGCGGAGGCCCTGCGTAAAGGGATTATCCGGGAACTTGTTTTTACAACCATGCAGGCGGAAATCAAGGTCTCAGCCAAAAGCCGGCTTGATTTTCTTCTCCATAATGATGATGATATGACCTATATTGAGGTTAAAAATTGTACCCTGGCCCAGAATGGTTCGGCTATGTTTCCGGATGCGGTTACCGCCAGGGGAACCAGACATCTGCGGGAGTTGATGCGTTTGCGGGAGAACGGCCACGGGGCGGTGATCTTTTTTTGTGTACAGAGAGCCGATGCTGATTGTTTTATCCCCGCCGACCATGTCGATTATGAATATGGCAAAACCCTGCGGCAAGCGGCGCGGGCCGGGGTGCAGGTTTTGGCCTATCAGGCGGATGTCCGTCCCGATGGTGTTGATATTTATCGTAAAATACCCATATCCATGTAAGGTATCCAATGAAGAACACAAAGCAACGGGCCGTGGTTTTATTAAGCGGCGGTCTCGATTCAACCACTGTTTTGGCCATTGCCGCCAAAGAGGGCTATGCCTGCTATTGCCTGAGTTTTTCCTATGGTCAGCGGCAGGTTGTTGAACTGGTCAGGGCCAGGGAAACCGCCAAACGCTACGGGGCAAGCGACCATTTGGTTCTTGATCTCGGCCTGGACAGGATTGGCGGCTCCGCCTTAACCTCTGAACTCGCGGTACCCAAGAGCGACGGTCTGGCTGCCGGCCTGGCGGATGAAAATGATATCCCCGTAACTTACGTCCCCGGCCGCAATACGATATTTTTGTCCTATGCCATGGCCTGGGCCGAGGTGGTAGGCGCCTTTGCCATCTTTATCGGGGTAAATGCCATGGATTACAGCGGCTATCCCGATTGCCGGCCGGAGTATCTTGAGGCTTTTTCGCATTTGGCCCGTCTGGCCACCAGAGCCGGAGTGACCGGCAGCTCCTTGACCATTCATGCCCCCCTGTTGACCTTGAGCAAGAGTGAAATTATCCGGCAGGGCACAGCCCTGGGAGTTGATTATGGTAAAACGCACAGCTGCTATGATCCCGATAAATCAGGCGCCGCCTGTGGCAGGTGTGAGGCCTGTCAATTGCGGTTGAAGGGCTTTGCCGAGGCCGGTCTCCCGGATCCGGCCATATACCAAAGCGGGCGAGGATAGCGTAAATGATTCAGACGGACTTGCCGGCGGTCGGGCACCTGTTTATGGCAGGTCTGCCCGGCCCGGAGCTTGATGATTCTACTCTGGCACTGATTAAACAGCACGCGGTGCATAATTTTATTATCTTCCGGCGCAATGTGGTGGACCGCCGGCAAATGACCCGGCTGTGCGCCTCTCTGGTGGATGCCTGCCAGGCGCACAGCCTGCCGCGTCCTCTAATTTCCATCGACCAGGAGGGCGGCAAAGTGGCAAGACTGCCCCCGCCTTTCTCGCAGTTTCCTGAACCACGCAGCCTGGCCGAAGGCGGGAATCCTGAGAGGCTGCTGCGCGAATATGCCGCTGTCTGTGCCAGAGAGCTGCGCCAGATTGGCGTCAATATGAATCTGGCTCCGGTTCTGGATATCTGCCCGGCGGGGCGGGGTATGTTTATGGAACGGCGTTGTCTGGGGAGCGTGCCGCAACGGGTGGCGGAGTTGGGCCGGGTGGTTATCAACGGCCTGCAGGCAGGCGGCGTGGCGGCCTGCGCCAAACATTTTCCCGGTCTGGGCGCGGCGGTGCTAGATCCACATCTGGAGCTGCCGGTGGTGGAATTGGCGGCCGGGCATTTTGAGCGGGAGGCCCTGACACCTTTCCGGATGGCGGCTAAAATTGGGGTGGCGGCCTTTATGACATCCCACGCAGTTTACAGTAATTTTGCCCCGCGCATCCCCGGTACCCTGTCCCGTAAGGTTGTGAGTGATTTGGTACGGGGTAATTGCGGCTACGATGGCTTAATTATTACCGATGATCTGGAAATGGGCGCCATTGAAAAATTTATGCCTTTCCCGGAGGCCGCTCTGCAAGCCCTGTTGGCCGGCGCGGATCTTCTGCTGATATGCCAGCGACATGACAAGGTAAGAAATGCCATTGCCGCTTTGGAGGCCGCTCTGCGGGACAGGATATTTGCGGCTAAACGCATAGATGATTCACTGGCCCGGCAGGCAGAGGTTATCAGGCGTTTCAGCTGAGGATGATTACCTCCCAGAGTTAAAGCTGTATACTCAATAACCACAGGATTTGTAATTGCTTGCAGGGCGACAACGAAGCAGGTAAGCGAGCCTGCGAGACTCCGGATTCGGTGCCCTGTGAGTACTTATCATTAAAGTTGCCATTGACAGGCGGTATTATGGTAATATAGTTTGTAGAGGATGTCGCGGAATAGTGTGTTCCGTAATGCCACAAACCATTAATATGGAGGATTTCTATGGAGCTACAGGTGGAAGGCCGCAATCTTGAAATCAGGAAATCATGGCAGGATAAAATAGAAACGGAGAAGGGACGTTTGAGCCGGCATCATCCCGCCCTGATTCACAGTCTCCGAATAACTATTGCGGATACGAAACACCATAAGGAGGGCGGTTACGAGCTGCAGGTAATCGCAACGGTGCCAAGTGACACCGTTGTGGTGAAACGCAAAGGCGATAAGGTTCGTGCCATGCTGGGCGAGGCCTTTGACACCCTGGGGCTGCAACTGAAGGAGCTGCAGCGTAAACGGCGTCAGACCATCAAGACGCCTGCCGATGGGGTTCAGGCAGCAGATAATGAGGGTGTTGTTAAAAAGGTCGTTCCTTACGAGTCCTACGGCTTTATCGCGACCAATGACGGCCGCGAGGTGTATTTTCATGAAAATGCCCTGAAGGATATGAAGATGGACCAGATTACCGAGGGCGATATGGTAAAATTCGGCGAGGCGGAAGGTGACAAGGGGCCGTGCGCCGCCTGGGTACGTTCCGCCTGAGAAGGGTGAGGCTAAATTCGCAATACTAAAATTTTAACCAATTTAATAACAAGGCCTGCGGGGGAGTTCCTCTGCGGGCTTTGTTGGTTTGATAATGGCAGATAATTATGACAAATGTAAAACAGGCCGATATTGGCAAAGAATACCTGGAACTGACAGGGGACGAGACACACGAAAGGATTGCCGCCCAAAAAAAGGAGTTGGGGGCGCAATTGCTGATTTTGTGTCACCATTATCAGCAGGATGACGTCTTCAATTTTGCTGATTATACCGGCGATTCCCTGAAACTTGCCAAAAACGCTGCGACCAGTGACCGGCAGTTTATAATTTTTTGCGGGGTGCATTTTATGGCCGAATCCGCCGATATTCTTACTACCGATGCCCAGGCCGTCATCCTACCGGATCTCACGGCTGGTTGTTCTATGGCGGATATGGCCACCAGTACAGAGGTTGAAGGGGTGTGGCAGGAATTGGCGCCCTTGCTAGACACCAAGACTGTCACCCCCATTACCTATGTTAATTCATCCGCTAGCCTCAAGGCCTTTGTCGGTGAACACGGCGGTTCGGTGTGTACCTCATCAAATGCCGAGCGGGTATTGGCCTGGGCGCTGCGGCGCGGCGGCAGGGTCTTTTTCTGCCCGGATGAGCATTTGGGCCGTAATTCGGCGCACGCCCTGGGTATTCCTGCAGACGAGGTGGTGTTGTGGAGACGGGGAGAGAAGCTTGGGGGCAATAAAATTGCCGCCCTGCAAAAGGCCAAGGTGATTCTCTGGGACGGCTATTGCACGGTGCATATGCAATTTTCCGCCGCACAGATTGAGCAGTTGCGCCGGGATGACCCAACGATCAGAATCATAGTTCATCCCGAATGCCGGCGGGAGGTGGTACAGGCCGCCGACCTTTACGGCTCCACTGAGACGATTATCCGGGCCGTTGCCGAGTCTCCAACCGGCAGCCACTGGGCCATTGGCACCGAGATAAATCTGGTTGAACGCCTGGCCCGGCAATTTCCGGACAGGCACATCCGCTCTGTCTCAAATGTAGCCTGTAAATGTTCAACAATGTACCGGATTAATCCCGCCCATCTGCTTTGGGTTCTTGATAATCTGGCGGCCGGCAGGGTGGTGAATAGAATAACAGTGGACAGCCGCACCGCCGGGTTTGCCAGGATCGCCCTTGACCGTATGCTGACGATCTGATTTTTCTTGAAATTCCAGGGGATTGCCTGCTCCGTGATGACTTGCGGTTTCAGAGTGTTGGCGATAAAAA